>NZ_JBDODP010000008.1:0-93779 GCF_044582135.1 Guyparkeria halopsychrophila
TTCGTTCGATGACTTCGTCGAGAAGTTCAACAACGCGGCGCTGACCCGTTTCGGTTCCGGTTGGGCGTGGCTGGTGGTTGATGGCAGCGGCAAGCTGCAGGTCACCTCCACCCCGAACCAGGACAACCCGGCCATGGACATCGCCGAGGTCAAGGGCACCCCGGTACTGGGGCTGGACGTGTGGGAGCACGCCTACTACCTGCGCTACCAGAACCGTCGCCCGGATTACGTCAATGCGTTCTGGGACGTGGTTAACTGGGACGAAGTGGTCAAGCGTTACTCCGCCGCCAAGTAAGCAAGGTTTCACAGCCAGAACGACGAAAACCGGGCAATCGCCCGGTTTTTTTGTGTTGGATGAAAAGCAGACACAAAAAAACCGCCCGAAGGCGGTTTTGATTCGAAGCGAGGAAAGCTTAGAACTTGTAGGTGTAGCCTACGGTTGCTTCGTACTGCTTCATGCGGATAGTTAAGTCCTGGGTGACACCCGGCATGCCATTCTGAGCAGCAAGGTCGCTCAGGAATTGGTTGCTACCGTTAACTGAGACTTCCGGCGCGTACATGAACGCACCATGCATCTCGTGGTTCTTGTTGAACGTGTAGCTGAAGCCGGCGGTGTAGTGGTTTTCGACTACGCCCGGTGCGATGGTGTTGAACAGCGCGTCTTCCGAGCTGATCGGGTTGTCACCGCGGTTCCAGCCGGCGCGAACTTGCAGCTTCGGCGTGGCTTGCCACTGGACACCCAGCTTGTAGACATTGATGTCGTCCCAGCCAAAGCCGGCACCATCGGATCCGCCAAGGCAGTTCGCGCCCGCCGCGCCGGTGCTCATCCAGCCGCCGAGACACATGTTCAGGTATTCGGTCGACGGATTTGAGATGGCTTTTATGTCGCCGTAGTTGATGCGCTGGTAGTCGAAGGTGACCGTTACGTCCTCGTGGACATCGGCGGCCATGCCGACGGTCCAGGTGGCCGGAATGTCGAAATCACCGCCTTCTGCGAACAAGCCCGAATACTTGTCGAACTCCTCGGTATCAATCTCCGATTGGTAGCTCGCCGCTAGCGTGATCATATCGGTCGGCTTGAAGGTTACGCCGACCTTGCCACCATAGCCCCAAACCTTGTCGTGGCCGTTGCCTGTCATGTTTTGCGGATCAACAGTGAACGGCGGCAGACTGGTTGCCTGGGCAACACCGCCGGTCCCATTGAAGTTGCCGAGACCCTTGGCCTTAAACTTCTGACGTGCGATGACGGCACTGACGCCTACGGTCAGCTTGTCGTCCATGAACTGGCGAGAGTAGGTCGGAGTGATGAACAGTTGTTCCAGGTTCACGCCAGCGGAGCCGTCACCGTAGGGACCATCCGCCGGGACGCCCGGAAAGCCAAGGTAGTTGCCAGAAATGGCCGGGTAGTCCGTGTTCATGCCGCCGTTGCCGTATACCGCAATGCCGATACTGTCATTGTCGGTCAGGCGGTAGCTCATGCCGAGGCTCGGGATGTAGAAGGCTTCTTTGTCACTGTCACCTTCGCCGCTACCGGTCGGCGTGCCATTCATGTAATTGGTGTACTCGTAGCCGCGGACCGGCTTGAACCAAGAGACATCGAAGTGCACCTGGTCGCTCACGTCAGCGAGGGCCGCAGGGTTGGTCGCGATCGCCATGACATTGTCGTTGGCAAAGGCGACACCGCCGCCACCCATCCCCATGCTCTTCACGCCGTATCCGTGCGAGAAGTAGCCGTTGGTGGCGTGAGCGGAACCGGCGGCGAAGGTCGCGCCAGTGATTGCTGCTGCTAGCAGGGTCCTTTTGAAAGTCATTTTTCTTTCCTCTCCTGTCGTCAAGTCCATTGCCTGAAATCGTTGTTATCAAATCCATCTCGCCGACATCATTGTCGGCATGCAGAGCACGTTGATCGGGTTCGGCGTGTCCTTGCCGACGTTGTCCTTGCGGTCGTCTGCAGCGACCTGCCCGGATCAGTGACGGACGACAACGTATCAGAAATCGGTAATTTGCCCATTCAAAAACATTAAGGCTTGATTAAAAATACCTACTGTTCCTCATTCAGTGATCTTCGTATATGCGAAACAGTGTATTTAAGAAGGCGTGCCGAGTTGGGTAAGTTGCTGATAAAAGGTTATAAAAAACGAACTTCTCGTGCTTCTGGTGCGGGTCGTCGAGCGGGGTTGTGAACTTCATAGATGATTCTGCCGGGAGGGGCGAGTGTTGTTTTTGGGACGAAAGGACGGAGCAACGATGTTCGTATGACCGTCCGGGGCCGTTAATCGTTTTCGATCAGGCCTTGGCGGGGGGCAGGGCAAGGCTCTGCTTTAGAACGGGTTGTTGCCTTGGCCGGGAGCCGTATGGTTTCAAGCCTCGACCATTGGCCCAGGCGTTCCGTCGGTGCTCCGGTTGTTCGGACCCGACATGAATCGTCGCGCTATCGGCTCATAAGGGAACGGTGTTCACGGTGATCGGGAAGGGAATGTGGCCGACTTTTTCACTTATGCGCTCTCGGCGTGTTTGGCGGCGGGATGGGGCAATCACCGAAGAACCCGGTAGCCAGCAGCATTCGGGGCGTCGTTCCGCTACGGTTGGAGGTAACGGTTGTAGGCATTCGCAGGAGAGATGATGAAGCTGGTGACGTATTCGTTGGAGGGTGAGTCCCGGATCGGGGCGTGGTTGGATCGGGCATCGATCGTGGAGTTGTCCGCCACCGCTGAGTTTCCCGATTCGATGCTGGGGTTGATCCAGGAGTGGGATGCGTGGCGGGAGCGTTTGCCGGCGTTGATTGAACAAGGGCCGCGACGCTCACTATCCGAGGTGCGTCTCGAGGCACCCATACCGACTCCGCCGCGCGACATTCTGTGTGTGGGGAAGAACTACGCCGATCACGTCAATGAGGTGAAGGCGTTGGGGTACGGCTCGATTCCGAGCCACCCGATCGTGTTTTCCAAGGCGACGACCACCATCAACCGGCCCGAGGGATTGGTGGATATTTCGGCCGATCCGACCGAGACGACCGATTACGAAGGTGAGCTGGCGGTGATCATCGGTCGTGGCGGCCGGTATATCGATGAACGGGATGCGCGCGATCACGTCTTTGGCTACACGCTGATCAATGATGTCTCGTCGCGTGACCTTCAAGGGCGGCACGTGCAATGGTTTCTGGGCAAGAGCATCGACGGCTATGCCCCGATGGGGCCGGTTATCTTGACGGAAGGGGCGGCCGGCAATATCCGCGATTGGCGTTTGCAGACGCAGGTGAACGGCGAGTTGCGCCAGGACGCGAGCATCAGCCAGATGATCTTCTCGGTGCCCGAGGTCATCGCCACCATCTCCCGTTACGTCACCCTGATGCCGGGTGACATCATCGCCACCGGTACGCCGTCAGGCGTGGGGGCGGGCCATGAGCCGCCGGTCTATCTGCAGGCTGGTGATGAGGTGGTGGTGAGTTGCGACGCGATCGGGGAGTTGCGCTCGCGGTTTGTCTGATTCGACCTTGGGTGAGTCTGTGTCGACCATTTGCCAAATTGAGGCGTCGTATGGATTCCCGCTTTCGCGGGAATGAGGATTGGTGGGTGTAGGGGAGCATGTCCGAACCGAGGCCACTGGCCTGGTTCCAAGGCCCCACTGAGACCATTTGGGGTCGGAATTCGTTGGTCGATTCTTATTTTCACGCCTGAAGGCGCTCCTACATCTGACATCACTGTAGGAGCGCCTTTAGGCGCGAAATTCTCCCAAACCGGCGGTAAGCGGTCGCGCGCCGATGGATGGCTCAAAGATCGATTGATTCCCCCTGTTCCGGCATGAGTACCTTCGTGCCATGCAGCGCCTCGGCGAAGGCCGCCATGGCCTTTTCCTCGCCGTGGACCAGGATGGTGCGCTCGGGCTTGATCGCGCCGTGCCAGGCGAGCAGTTCGTTGCGGTCGGCGTGGGCGGAGAAGCCGTTGATGGTGTAGATACGGGCGTTGATGGGGATGTCGTCGCCGAATAGGCGCACCTGGGGTTTTTTGTCTTCCTGCTTGCTGGTGTCGATGATGCGGCGGGCGAGGGTGCCGGGCGCGGCGAAGCCGACGAAGATCACGCTCGATTCGCGCTTCCAGAGGTTGTGCCGCAAGTGGTGGCGCACGCGCCCGCCGGTACACATGCCGGAGCCCGCCATGATCACCGCGCCACCGGCCAGCCGGTTGAGGGCCATCGAGTCGGCCGTCTCGCGGGTGAACCGTGCGCCGGGCAGCCAGAATGGGTCGACCTTGCGGTCGAACAGTGCCTGCGCGTCCTCGTCATAGCATTCCGGGTGATGGCGAAAGATCTCGGTGGCGGAAATAGCCATCGGCGAGTCGAGAAAGACCGGCAGGTTCTTTGGCAGTGCCCCGGACTCCACGCCTTCTCGCAGGTGGTAGAGCAGTTCCTGGGCACGCTCCAGGGCGAAGGTGGGAATGATGACGTTGCCGCCCCGGTCCATCGTCTCGTTGATGGCGTCGTAGAACTCCTGGATCGAGGGGGCGAGGGGCTTGTGGTCGCGATTGCCGTAGGTGGTCTCCATCACCACGGTCTCGGCGTGAGGCGGCACCACCGGGTCGCGCAGTATCGGGCGGTCGCTGCTGCCGATGTCGCCGGAGAAGATGATCGCCTTGTCTTTCTCGCCGTCCCGATAGCTCAGGCGAATACTGGCCGAGCCGAGGAGGTGGCCGGCATCGTAGAAAGTCGCGGTGACCCCGGGGGCGAGTTCCAGCGCCTGCTCGTACTGCACCTTGCGCCCGAACAGGTCCATGGCATTAAGCGCGTCGAGCTCGCCGTATAGTGGCTCGGGTGCCTTCTTGCCGTGTCGATTGGCCTTGCGGGCGTGGCGTTCGGCTTCCTCTTCCTGCAGATGGGCCGAGTCGAGCAGGACCACCCGCGCAAGCTCCCGCGTGGCCGGCGTGGCGATAATCTCGCCGGTGAAGCCACGCTTGGTGAGCAGCGGGATGCGTCCGCAGTGATCGAGGTGGGCGTGGGTCAGCAGGAGGATGTCGATCTCGCCCGGGTCGAAGCCGAATTCAGCGACATTCTCCTCGTCGATTTCGCGCCCGCCCTGGAAAAGCCCGCAGTCGATCAGGACCTTGAGTCCGTCGAGCTCCAGCATATGACAGGAGCCCGTCACGCCCCGGTTTGCACCGTGAAAAGACAGCCGCATCATGATGATTCTCCCTTGCCGCCGTGAATGACCTTTACGTTATTCAAGCACGGACTGGGCCCGAGTGCGCGGGGACCTCGTAAATGAGCGGGTAAATCGACAAGCGCCGGAAACGAAAAAGGCGACATCCGCGGATGTCGCCCAAATCGTTATTCTGTTCTGGTGCCGAGGGTCGGACTCGAACCGACACGGTATCTCTACCGGCGGATTTTGAATCCGCTGCGTCTACCAATTCCGCCACCCCGGCAGGGCAGCGAAAGGTAGCGCAACTGTGGTACAAAGGCAAGCCGCTGAGCGGGTTGCAACGCCGTTGGCGCGCCGCGAGTACCCACGTTGAGCAAGTGCTGAACCGATAAAGGACGACTGACCTGATGTGGACCCTTGGGGACGTAATCATATTGATCCTGGTGCTGGCTGCGGTCGGCCTCTGGGTACAGCACGATCGGTATCGGCGGCGTGCACTGTCGCTGGCGCGGCAGGCGACCGAAAAAGCGGACGTGCAGTTGCTTGACCAGAGTGTCAGCCTGCGCCGGGTCGGACTGGGTCGGGACGATCGGGGCTGGCCGCTGATCACGCGTCGGTTCGGCTTCGATTTTTCCCGGAGCGGGTTTGATCGTTACCGGGGCCACGTCGATTTTCGCGGCCAGCAGCTCAGCGAGGTCGAACTGGATCTGGGCGATCCCCATTGGCGGCACGAAAAGAACTGACATGCAGGCGCCTCGAAAAACCTGTTGCGCCACCCAACTGCGGCGTCGCGTGCGGACTCGGCGCGTCCATGCGCCTCGCGAGCGCAAGCTAAGCTTGCGTCCGGCATGGCATCCCGGCCATGCCGTCACTCGCTCCTACCGATTTGCATGGAGCAAATCGGAGCGCGCCGAGCGCGTGCGTAGCAGGCAGGCCATGGATGGCCTGTGCCTGCCTATCCTGTTGATATGTCTCGTCGCTCGTTGGATGCGAAGCAGGCGTAAGCCAGCGGCTCCTTGCATTCGGGCGGCTCACGACGCTTTTTCGAGGCGCCTATGGCCTTGAGTGAACTGGATCAGCGGCGCATCGAGAAACAGGTGAGCGTGTTCGTCGAGACGCGTCGCCCGCCGCCGGACATTCGCCCGCAGCTCGACATTGGCTATCGGCTGGATAACCAGGCCGTCGAGCTGTTCGAGCGGCGTCGGTCGATGCGGGGGCATCGTATCGAGGAGGAGTTTGCCCGGCTGGTGTACGTGAAATCACGTGATGTCTGGAAGCTCTACTGGAAGCGTGCCGACTTGAGATGGCATCGGTACACGCCGTTTCCGGAGGCAACACGCCTGGATGTGCTGCTGCAGGAGATTGACGAGGATCCTAACGCCTGTTTTTTTGGGTAATCCCGGGGGTTCTCTTACCGTAGGAGCGCCTTCAGGCGCGATGCCGTGTCCATGCTTTCGCGGCTAAAGCCGCTCCTACGGCAAACGGTTGAGCGGGATCAATCGTGAAGGCCTGGATGCAAAAACGGCTGCCCGAAGGCAGCCGTTTTTCTGTTCAGCGTCGGTCGAAATTACGACGCGGCGGACGTCCCTTGCCGGGATGGCCACCGGGGCCACCGGGGCCGCCGGGTTTGCGACGCGGCCGGCCGGCCGGAGCTGGGCCGATTGCCTGCAGCCCGAGCTTGATGCCGAACAGATGGATGTTGCTCATCTGCTGGACCAGGCGGTCGGGCATGCCGGAGGGCAGGTCGACGAAGCTGTGATCCTGCTCGATCTCGATCGCGCCGATCTGCTTGCCGTTGATGCCGCCCTCGTTGGTCAGCGCGCCGACGATGTTGCCCGGCGTGACGCCGTGCTCGCGGCCGACGTTGATGCGGTAGCGGATCTTGTCGCTGTCGTCGCGCGGGCCGCTGTCGCGTTCCTGCATTGCCGGCGGCGGGGCCATGTCCTTGATCTGCTCGGCGATCACCGGGCGGTCCTTCTGCAGCAGGAAAGCCAGCGCGGCGGCCACCTCGGCCATCTCGATGTCGTGCTCGTTCTGATAGTCGTTCAACATGTCGACGAACGGCGTCAGTTCCTCTGCCTCGCGGACCTCGGTGATCTGGTCCTTGAGCTGTGAGCTGCGCTTGCTGGCGATGTCGGTCGCACTCGGCAGACGCATCTGCTCGATCGGCTGGCGCGTGGCCCGCTCGATGGCCTTGAGCATGCGCTTTTCACGCGGGGTGACGAACAGGATCGCCTCGCCCGAGCGTCCGGCGCGGCCGGTACGGCCGATGCGGTGGACGTAGGCCTCGGTGTCGTAGGGAATGTCGTAGTTGATGACATGGCTGATGCGCGGGACGTCGAGGCCGCGGGCGGCGACGTCGGTGGCGACGATCATGTCGAGTTGCCCGTTCTTGAGCTTCTCGACCGTCTTTTCGCGCTCGGCCTGGCCCATTTCACCGGACAGCGCCGCGGCCGAATGACCCCGTGCCTTCAGGCGCTCGGCCAGGTCATTGGTGGCCTGACGGGTGCGCACGAAGATGATCGCCGCGTCGAAGTCCTCGACCTCGAGGATGCGGGTCAGTGCGTCGGGCTTGTGCATGCCCGAGACCGGCCAGAACCGCTGGCGAATCGCCGAGACGGTGCTGGTGCTGTTCTTGATCTTGATTTCCTGCGGGTTGCGCAGGTGACGCTGGGCGATGCGACGGATCGGGTCGGGCATGGTCGCCGAGAACAGGGCGACCTGGCGCTCGGCCGGCACTTCCGCAAGGATCGCGTCGACGTCGTCGATAAAGCCCATGCGCAGCATCTCGTCGGCCTCGTCGAGGACGACCATGCGGATCTGGTCGAAGGCGAGCGTGCCGCGACGCAGGTGATCCTGGATGCGGCCCGGGGTGCCGACGACTACGTGCACGCCGCGCTGCAGCAGCTTGCGCTGCTGGAACATGGCCTGTCCGCCGTAGATCGGCGCAATGTGGAAGTCCGGCATGTGGCGGGCGTAGTTCGCCATCGCCTCGGCGACCTGGATGGCCAGTTCGCGGGTCGGGGCAAGCACCAGCATCTGGGGTGCGCGCACCTTGAGGTCGATGCGGCTGAGCAGCGGCAGCGCAAACGCGGCGGTCTTGCCGGTGCCGGTCTGGGCCATGCCGATCAGGTCGCGGCCTTCCAGCAATGGCGGGATGCTCTGCGCCTGGATCGGCGAGGGGGTTTCGTAACCGACGTCTTCGATCGCCTGCTGGATGGCAGGGTTCAAATCGAGATCGGCAAAGCGAACCGAGGGTTGCTCGGTAGCGGGGGTATCGGACATGGATATCTCAACAACTGGCGGCAGGGGCCGCGGGGACTGGCGGGCGCGGGGCCCTCACATCGGAGCGCTCCGGAAATGATCCGGGGCTCTTTGGCGGGCTCTTGGCTCGGCGAAAACCCGGGGGTCGCGATGGATCGCGGGGCGATTCAAGCTGGCGATTCCCAAGGAACCAGCCATTCTACCGTTCCGAGCAATCTTTGTCCCGCATTATCGTGCGTTGTTCGGGTGAGCGGCCGACGCGAAGGCCGGTTCGCTGCTATGTTGAGGGGGTGCGCGCGCCTCGCGTCCCTCGCGAATTGCAATGGAGCTTGCCATGGTCCTCGGGTTCGAGTCGTCCCTTTCCAATCACCGGTGGCCTCGGTTAGCCCATTCCCCGCTTTGGCGCCACGTGTCGTTTTTCCGCGTCCTGGCGGTCGTCGGCCTTCTGCTACTGGCCAATTCGCTGGCGGCAGCTCCGACCGATGCGCTGGCGCCAGGGGCCGGATCGACTAGTGTCGAAAAGGCGAGTGACGACAAGCCGCCGGAACCCAGTCTCGATTCGCGCCTCTACAATTCAGACGGCGGGCTTCGGTCCCCCACGATCGGTGACCTTGGTCATCCGCGTGGGGCACTGACGAACCTGCTGTCGGCGGCCGGCAGTGGTAACTATCAGCAAGCGGCCGAATCGCTGCAAGTGCCGGACGGCATGACCCAGGCGCAAATCCAGGATGTCGCCGGCAAGTTGACCTACGTGCTGCGCCAGCGTCTTAAATTGCAGGAGGACGTGTTGCCGAACGATGGCGACGGGTTGCGTAAGGAGGAGCGTGAGCAGGAACGCTCTCCCCGAGAGTCGATCCTGTTGGCGGAATTCGAGGTCGAGGGAAAGCTTGTGCCGGTGCGGCTCGTACGCACCGTTTCCGGTGAGGACGTGCGCTGGTGGTTCGATGCCGAGACCGTGGCGGCAACCGACATGCTCTATGACAACACGGGCATGGGGAAGATCGTCTCCGCGTTGCCGTTCTACCGGATCCGGTACGAGGTGTTGCGCAGCGATGCGTTTCGGCTGGGGGTGGCGGTCTTCGGCGTGGTGCTCAGCGCGATCCTGGCGCTGTTTATTCGCTGGGCGGCGTTTCGGCTGGCCAGGCGGTTTCTTCCCCAGGATGTCGTGGCCGACTGGGTGCCTTACCTGCAGCGTTATATCGGCTTCGGGTTCGTGTCGTTGGTCTTCTTCCTGCTGCTCGGATCGTTGTCCCGTCCGCTGGTCGTGCTGCCGGACCTTGGGCGCGAGCTTTACGATTCAGTCGTCTTTATCGGGGTGGTGGGTTCGTTGACCTGGCTGCTCATCAACGTGGTGCGCATGTACTTCTCCACCTACGGCAAGAGCAAATTGCGGCGACTGGAGGAGATCAGCATCTTTCAGGCCCGCACATACAACACTAAGATGACGGTACTCAGCCGGACGCTGACCGGCGTGATCTTCTTCGTGGGGCTGATCGTCGCGTTATCGACCTTCGACTGGTTTGCCTCGCTGGGGCTGTCATTGCTGGCCTCGGCCGGCGTGATCAGTCTGATGATCGGCATCGGGGCCCAGCGCAGCATCGCCAGCCTGTTCGCTGGACTGCAGGTGGCACTCACCCAGCCGATGCGCATTGGTGACCTGGTGATCTTCAAGGGCGAATGGGGATACATCGAGAACATCACCTACACCTACGCGGTCATCCGCATCTGGGATCTGCGTCGGCTCACGGTGCCGTCGACGATGTTGATCGACGAGCCGATCTACAACTACTCGTATGCCAGTGAGGATGGTGATCTCAACATTTATGGCGAGGTGTTTCTGTATCTCGACTACACCGTGCCGATCGATCCGATTCGGGAGAAGCTGATCGAGCTGGTGCAGGATGACGAGAACCACGACGACGCCGTCGCCAGCGTCCTGGTCACTGAATGTCGCGACTGGACCGTGGAGGTTCGGGCGCTCGTGAGCGCGAACGACGGAGTGGCGGCCTGGTACCTCTGTTGCAAGGTGCGTGAGGGGCTGATCCGTTTCCTGCAGGAGCTTGATGGTGGGCGTTACCTGCCGCGCTCGCGGGTGGTGCTCGAGCGAGAGTCGACCGATGACCGATCAAGCGCGGAGCCAAACGATGAGCCCAGCCGAGAGCCCGGCGGGGAGTCGAGTAGCGAGGCTGGTGACGAGCCGCCGAGCCAATCCCAGGAAGAGCGTCAGGGCGTCGGGAAGCGGCCCGACGTTCTCGGCGAGGACGCCTGATGGGCATGCGGGGTCGAAAAGAGCTGGCGCGTCGCCCGGCCGCCGGCCAATAAAAACCCGGCCGTTGGGCCGGGTTGTGTCGATTCATTGGCTTGTCGATTGACGCTTATTCGGCCTTGTCGGCTTCCTTGTCGCCTTCGGCCTCGGCCGCGGCTTTCTCGAACAGCGGCTTGAGTTCACCCCGCTCGTACATCTCGATGGTGATGTCCGCGCCGCCGATCAGCTCGCCGTTGACGTAGACCTGCGGGAAGGTCGGCCAGTCCTGGTAGCTGGGCAGGGCCTGCATGATCTCCGGGTCGGCCATGACGTTGACGTAGCCGAACGGCACACCGCAGCCCTTCATCGCCTCGGCGGTACGGCTGGAAAAGCCGCAGGTCGGGAATTGCGGGGTGCCCTTCATGAAGATCAGGATAGGGTTTTCTTTGACGAACTGGTCAATGCGCTCAAGAGCTTCCACGTGATGGTCTCCCGTTGAATTGGTGACTGCTGGGGTGTCTGGTGGTCCCCGTCGATGAACGGGTGGCCCGAATGACTTTATATGGGACCAAATTCGTACCGATTTAGCAAGGCTTGGGAGGGGGCGGGCCGTCATACGGCCACCCTAATCCTCGTAATGGCGCGCCTTGACCTGATTTCGCCCGGCCTGCTTGGCGGCGTAGAGGGCGCCATCGGCGGCACTGATGATTTCCTGCGGGGTGATGTGCTCGGGGTAGCCCGCCACGCCGGCACTGAACTGGCAGTGAATGGTGTCGCCGGCCTCGGTGGTGACGGCGATATCGGCGAACTGCTGGCGTAACCGATCGATCAGTTCCATGGCCGCATCGAGTTCGGTGGCCGGCAGGACGACCATGAATTCCTCGCCGCCGTAGCGCCCGACGCCGTCGTATTTGCGCAAGCGGGTATTGAGCAGGGTCGAGAGCCGACGGATCACGCGGTCGCCGGCCGGGTGGCCGTGGGTGTCGTTGACGCTCTTAAAATTGTCGATGTCGATCATCACCACCGACAGCGGTTGTTCCTGGCGGATGGCGCGGTCGAGCTCGCTGTCGACCAGGCTAGTGATCGCGCGGTGGTTGAGCAGCCCGGTAAGCGAGTCGGTACGCCGTTCGGCACGGGCCTGACGGTAGCGTTGCGCACGGTAGCGCACCATGCGGATCAAATCGTCGCCGGCGATCGACTTGTTGAGAAAGTCGTCACCGCCCTGGAGCTTGGCCTCGAGTCGGTGCTGATCGCGTTCCTCGGTAGACATGAACAGGATCGGCACGTCCGAGAGTTGCGGGTGCTCGCGGAAGATGCGCGCCAGATCGACGCCGTCCATCTCCGGCATGTAGAGATCCAGCAGGATGACATCGGGTTGTTCGGCAAGCGCTGCGTCGAAGGCGGCCTGGGGGCGGGTCTCGAACAGCAATCGGACATTGGCGCGGGCGAACTGCTTGCGCCAGTACATGCCCGCGGTGGCCATGTCGTCGACCAGGAGCACGGTGATCTGTTCGTCGTCGCATTCGTAGGCGCGTGCGCCCGTCAGGAGGGTGTTCAGGCGCGCGGAGTCGATCGGATGGGTGATCACGTGGTCGATGCCGGCGCGGACGGCGGCCGCGCGGATGGCAAAGTCGTCGCGCTGACTGACCATCAGTGACTGGGCGCAGGCGGACATGCGTTTTTTCAGCTCGGCGAGTTGGCTGAATTCGCGCTCGTGGTCGGCATCGTCCTGCGCGAGATAGATCAACAGGCCCGTGTGCTCCAGCAGGGCCGGGTCCGGGTTTTCCAGGTTGATCGGATGGGCACCGAAACCGCTGCGGCGCAGTGAGTCTTCCAGCAACTCCGGCAAGTCGGTGCTGCCGGTGTAGAGGGCGATGGCCTCCGGGGTCTCGTCCTGTGTCTTTTGCAGGTGCTGGATCAGGCGATCGAAATAGCGGATCAGTCGGTTGAGCCGCGAGAGGTCGGCCGAGCCCTGGGCGTGTTCACGCGCGATTTCCTGGTCGATGCGGTTGAGTACGCCCAGCAGCACCCGCAGCTTCTGGTGACGGGCGCGTTGAATCAGGCAGCGCACCTGGTTCTGCAGGTCGGCCAGTCGCGTCGATCGGCGCGCGGTGGGGGCGTCGACGGTCGCCCGCAGCGAGGTGGCCGCCATGGGCCAGTCGTGGGGGCCCGCGTCCCAGTCGGGCAGGTCGATGGGGTCGGGCTCGGTCAGGGCGTCGTCGGGCATGGTCGCTCGGTCCGTTGAGTCGTTTCAGCAAATCCTGATATCGACTCTAACGCAATCCATCGGCCGTCTGTACCACCGTGATTTGATTGTCCATAAGGTCAGATAGTGGTGCCATCGAATCGCGCCGAGGTTGCCTACAGTCCCTGTTCCTGCAGCCACAGCTCGAACACCGCCAGGTGCCAGATCTTGGCGCCTTGCAGGCGGGTGAAGTGGCGATCGGGTTCGGCCAGCAGCTTTTCCACGTAGGCCGGTTCGAACAGGCCGCGGGCGCGGGCGGTGTCCGAGGTAAGGATCTCGCGCATGAACTCGAGGAACGGGCCGCGCACGAACTTGAGCGCGGGGACCGGGAAATAGCCCTTGGGCCGGTCGATGACCGCATCGGGAACCCGCCCGCGGGCGATGCTCTTGAGGATGCCCTTGCCGCCCTGGGCGAGCTTGTGTTCCGCCGGCACCCGCATGGCCGCCTCGACTAGGCCCGTGTCGAGGAACGGCACCCGCGCCTCCAGTCCCCAGGCCATGGTCATGTTGTCGACCCGCTTTACGGGATCGTCGACGATCAAGGTGCTGGCATCGAAACCCAGCACGCGGTTGGCGAACGAGCCGCCGCCGGCCCCTGCCAGTCCCCTCTTTACCAGTTCGCTGGTGACATCGGGGCCGCGAAAGCGCTCGGTGACCATCGCCATCAGCTCCTCGTGGCTGCGATCGAAGTAGTACGGCGCAAAGCGTTCGAGATCCGAGCCTTCGGTCTCCGCCATTTTGGGATACCAGAAGTAGCCCCCGAAGACCTCGTCGGCGCCCTGGCCGGAGAGCACCACCTTGACCTCGCGGGCGACCTGTTCGGAGAGCAGATAGAAGGCCACCGCGTCCTGGCCGAACATCGGCTCGTTCATCTCGCGCACCGCCTCGGGCAGGCGGCTGAGAACCTGCTCGTTGGGCACGTGGAAGCGAAAGTGCTCGGTCTGGTAGCGCTCGGCGACCGGGTCGGCGAATTCGAATTCGCTGCCCTTTTCCTCGGGCTGGTCCTCGAAGCCGATGGTGAAGGTCTTCGGCGTCACGCCCGCCTCGTGGGCGAGCGCGACGATCAGCGAGGAATCCAGCCCGCCGGAGAGCAGCACGCCCACCGGCACGTCGCTGATGGCCAGACGCTTGCGCACGGCATCCAGCAGCCGCTCGTGGATCAGCTCCGGCCATTCATCGGCCGGGACGTCGTGGTCCTCGGCGGTGTCGATGGCCCAGTAGCGCTGCAACTGGCGGTTGCCGTTGCGATCCACCCGCATCCAGTGGCCCGGCGGCAGCTTGTTCACGCCACGGAAGATGGTGCGCGGCGCCGGCACCACGCCGTGCAAGGTGAACTGGTGGTGCAGGGCGGTGGGGTCGAAGTCGGTGTCGACATTGCCGGCGGCCAGCAGCGCCGGGATGCTGGAGGCAAAGCGCAGCGGGCCGTCACCGACGGTGTGATACAGCGGCTTGATGCCCTGGCGGTCACGGAACAGGAACAGCGCGTTCTCGCGCATGTCCCAGATGGCGAAGGCGAACATGCCATCCAGACGGGCCACGCCGTCCGGTCCCCACTCGCGAAAGGCGGTGAGGATGACCTCGGTGTCGCCGGTGGAGGCGAAGCGATGCCCGAGGGACTGCAACTCCTCGCGCAGTTGCGGGTGGTTGTAGATGGTGCCGTTGAAGACGATCGCCAGCCCGCGCTCGCGGTCGACCATTGGCTGGTGACCGTGGAACGTGAGATCGAGGATCGACAGCCGGCGGTGGCCGAAGGCGAGCGGCCCATCGGAGAAACTGCCCTCGTGGTCCGGCCCACGTCGTTCCAGCCGGCTCATCATCCGCCGTACCGCGGTCAGGTTGCCGTCACGCCTGCCGGTTTCCAGCCATCCGCAAATGCCACACATCGATTCGCTCGCCTGTCGTCGGTTTGGGTTTAATCAAGGCCAAGGAGTCTAGCGCACCCGCCTACCTCATAGTCCGATGATGCCGTACTCGGAAAGGGTGGGTTCCCAGCGGCGCCAGTCGGGGTAGGCGTCATCCATCACGGCGTAGAAGCGACGATTATGGCCGCGCTCGATCAGGTGGGCCAATTCGTGGACCACCACCAGGTCGATGACCTCCACCGGCATGCGCGCGAGTTCAAGGTTCAGCCAGATGCGTCGGTCGCGGATGTTGCAGGTGCCCCAGCGGGTGCGCATGCGCCGGATACGATGGATCGGTGGCGCCAGTCCCATCGCTCGGGCCCAGGGCTCGACGCGCCGCTCGAGCTGCGTGCGGAGCAGGTCGCGGCAATGCTCGCGCAGGGCCAGACGGGCGGTTTGCCGGGCCGCCTGCGGGTCGTCCGAGCCGCAATGAATGCGCACGCGGTCGTCATCGAGCGTGACGCGCGCCCGCCCGGCGGGCAGGTCGGGGCAGGTGACCCGTTCGAGGGCATGGGCCCGGCCCAGCAGATGGATGGTGTCGGGCAAGGTGGTGGCGCCGACGATGGGCGGCCGTTCGGCCTGCCGCGCCCGCTGGCGCTCGATCCAATGCGCCCGGTCGTCGATGAACGCCAGCACCTCGGCGTCGCTGAGTCGCCGAGGTGCGCTCACCCGCAGGGCGCCGGACTCGGCATCCAGTCGCAGATAGAGGTGGCGGATGGCCTTGCGCGTGACCTGTACCTCGCCCAGTGGATGGGCCAGTTGGCGGATCACGCGGTCTTCTCCGCTTGCGGGCGCGGGGCCACGGCGGTCCAGGCCAGCACGGTCGCTCCCACCAGGTAGCCGGCGAGCATCAGGGCGATCGCCTCCATGGACAATCCGCCGTCCAGGGCCACCCCGATCGCGACGGGGGTGATCGCCGTCGAGAGGATCAGGGTGGCGTGAACCAGGGCACGGATCGCCCCGAGATGCGCCACGCCGTAGAGTTGTGGCCACAGTGCGCCGAGCAGTGTGGCGGCGCCGCCCAGCGACAGTCCCATCAGGGCCATGAACAACCAGGCCGCCGCCGGCTGGTCGACGGTGGCGACGATGGCCAGGCCGGCGGCCATGGGCCACAGGAAGCCTCGCAGCAAAGGACGGGCGCCATGGCGGTCGAGCAGGGGGCCGGCGACCAGCAGCCCGGCCACATGGGCCAGGGCAAAGCCGGTAAAGCTGCCGGCGAGCCAGCCCATGCTCCAGCCCTTGCCGTCGGCGAGAGCAGCCAGGTGGAACAGCATGCCGGTGACGGTCAGCGGGGCGGCCATCATCACGGGCAAGACCCGGTAGAAGCGCGGATCGCGCAGGACCTCGGCGCGGGTCCATTGCCGGGCGGCGGTGTTAACGCCGGGTTCCTCGGCCTGCGATCGGCGGTGGGCCATGTGCGCCTCTTCACGTCGCCCTTGCCCCCGAAGCAGCCACAGCAACAGGGGAATGGCGAGCAGCAGCATGAATGCCGCGGACAGGTACCAGGTCTGTCGCCAGCCGATGGCCGCGATCAGGGCCACGGCAATGGCGGGCATGATCGCCTCGCCCAGCGGCAGGCCTTTGGCGGCAATACTCACCGCCTTGCCGCGATTGGCATCGAAATACCGCCCCATGCTGGTCGCCGAGACATGCGTGAACAGGCCCTGGCCGCAGAACCGCAGCAGGAAAAGCGCCAGTCCCAACATGACTGCGGTCTGCGCCGAGGCGAGCAGCAGGCAGCCGAGCGCCACACCGAGGCCGACGAAGGTGACGAAACGGGGCAGCGGCATCCGGTCGAGTTGTCGGCCGGCCCAGATGATCAGCAGGCCACTACCCAGGGTGGCCAGCGAATAGAGCAGCCCGTACTCGCCGTGGGTCAGGTCGAAGGCCGCGCGCAGTTCCCCGCCGAAGATGGCGATATAGAAGGTCTGACCGAACCCGGACAGGGTGGCGGCCAGCGTGCCGAAGGCCAGAAACCGGGCGTTGGCGAGGGAAAAGCGCAGGTAGCTCGTCATGGGGTGTGCAGTGTACCCGAGCCCGCCTCGCCATTTTCGGAGAAATCCCGGGCGCAGGTGGGGCGAGCCGAGCCCGAAATCGGGGCGAACCTGGGCTATGGTCGGTGGTCACACCGACACCCTTTAGCCCATTGGCAGAAAACGATGCTCAAGACCCTGCGAGACCTGTTTTTCCCCGGTGATGCCGCGTCGCCCGAGGAGTCGCCCCGGTCGGTGAATGCCGCCGTGGCGATCCTGTTGATGGAGGTGGCGCGCGCCGATTTCGACGTGGCCGACGACGAACTGGCGATCATCCGCCAGGCCATGGTGGACGATTTCGGCATGACGGCCACGGAGGCGGACGACCTGGTCGACCACGCGGCGAGAGAGGTGGACGATTCCACCGGCTTCTTCCCGTTCGTGCGCGTGCTCAACGATCGCCTGGGTCCGGCCGAGCGATCCCGGGTGATCGAGATGCTCTGGGAGGTGGCCTATGCCGATGCAGGCAAGCATCACCTGGAGGAGTCGATCATCCGCCAGATCGCCGAGCTCTTGTATGTACCGCACAGCGAGTTCGTTCGGGCCCGGGTGCGGGCCGAAGAAGCCGGCGCGACCGACTGACATCCACCGGGATTGACGAGCAAAAAAAAGCCCCGCAACCGATCGGTGGCGGGGCTGGTTCGTGGGCGTTTTTGGGCCGTTAGGTGCGGAACTGGTTGACCAGCTTCTGCAACTGGGACGCCAGTTCTGCCAGCTCGTGACTCGCCGTGGAGGTCTGCGCGCCGCCCTCGGCCGATTGTGAAGCGGCCTCGTTGATATTGGTGACGTTGCGGTTGATCTCCTCGGCCACCTGACCCTGCTCCTCGGCCGCCGAGGCGATCTGGTGGTTCATGTCGGTGATCGTCTCGATCGCCCGCGTGATGGTCACCAGCGACTGGCCGGCCTCGCGGGCCTGGTCGGCGGTCTTGCGGGCATGCACCTGGCTGGTCTGCATGGCGCCGACCGCCTGCTTGGAGCCGCCCTGGATACTCTCGACCATCTCGCGGATCTCGAGGGTGGAGGCCTGGGTCTTGCTCGCCAGCGAACGGACCTCTTCGGCGACCACCGCGAAACCGCGGCCGTGCTCGCCGGCGCGGGCCGCCTCGATCGCGGCGTTCAGCGCCAGCAGGTTGGTCTGCTCGGCGATCTCGCGGATGACGTCGACCACCGTGCTGATTTTCTCGCTGGCCGTTTCCAGGTCGCCGATGATGGTGCCGGCTGCTTCGATCTCGTCGGCCAGGGCGGCGACGTGGTCGATCGTCTCGTTGACCACGCGCTGACCGTCCTTGGCTTCCTCGTCCGCGTTCTGGGCGGCGTCGGCCGCGCCCGAGGCGTTCTGGGCGATGTCCTGGACCGTGGTGGTCATCTCGTTCATCGCCGTGGCCACCATCTCGGTTTCCTCGCGCTGACGCTGCACACCCTCGTTGGTGTCGGCAGTGATCTGCGAGAGCTCCTCGGCCGAGGCGGAGAGCTGGCCGGTGGAATTGGCGACCTCGTGAATTGAATCGCGCATCTTGCCGGCAAAGCGATTGAAGGCGGCCGACAGGTCGGCAATCTCATCGCGGCCGCTCTCGTCGAGCGTCTGGGTGAGATCGCCGTCACCGGCGGCGATGTCGTCCATCGCACGAACGGTGCGGCGCAGCGGGCGAGTGATGCTGCGGGTGATCAGAAAGCCAATAATGGCGGCAATCGCGATCGCCACGGCCATCACCGAGATGACCTTGTTGCGTGCCGCGGCCTGGAGCGTTACGTACTCGCTGCGATCCATGCTCACCGCAAGCACGCCCACCGGCTCACCGGAGAAATCCGCGATGGTGTGCGCGTAGGTCACCATCGGTGTCTCCCCGAGCATGTGCTCCCAGATCGTGGTGTCGCGCTGAGCGGCACGCAATTGCTCGGCATCGAGCGAGCCGGGTGAGCGGAGGGTCGAGCCGAACGCCTCGAAGTTGCCGCCGTCGGTCTCAAGGTACAGGCCGATGTCGACGCCGTAGCCATTCTTGAACTTGTCGAAGAAGGGCTGACCGAAACTCATGCCGAACTCGACACTCCCCTGGTGCTCGCCCTGGTAGCTGATCGGCGAGATGCCGCGCATGCCGAGACCCGCTACGCCGCGCTCCAGCCCGTGGACGCGTTTGCGTTCATTGTTGGTCGCCAGGACGGTCTTGCGAAAGCCGGAGAGGTCGTCTCCGAACTTTGCCGGCTTGTGGGCGCGGAAGAACGACACGGCGGGTGCCAGGTGGAAGTGAAACTGGCGTGCGCCAAAGTTTTCCTTGAGCGGCGGGAAGATCGGCTGGGTCATTGCGGCGAGTCGCTCGCGATCGCGCTCGGCCATGGCCTGCCCGACGTCCGGGATGCGGGAAATGGCCACGCTCAGCGCCTCGGCCAGTCGGCCCTCGGCACCGATTTCCGCCTGCGCGCTCTCGAACAGCTCTCTAAGTTCGCGTTGCTGCGCCTGCTTGATCGTGGCAGAGAACTCGGTGATCACCAGGGGAATGATCAGGGCCGCGATGAAAACAATGACCAGGGCAAATCCGAGGGCGAGTCGGGCACCGATGGTCAGGTTCTTGAACAGGGCTGGCATGCGTTGGCTCCGCGTGTGCTGGTTCTGGGAAGGCAAATGAATCGGGATTCATGACATCGGCCGGCCGACCGGAATCTTTAGCCTTACCGATTTACGGGGTAATGGGCCGGCCACAAGACAGGGCGGTACCCATGCATGGGGCGACCGGCATGGCTGGAGTATCCCAAAAGGTCGGGGAGGCTATCGGAAGGCGGGTATGGCGTCCAGTCGAGCTCGCGCGCTTGCGGTGGTCGTTGGCGCGAGCCTGTCCCGCCGGAACGTGCCGGCGTGTCGGCAGCAAGCGGCGGGAACAGCGGTGCAGGTGAGGCGTGCCGGGTTTCCCGGCGGATCAGTCGCCTTCCAGCTCCATCCAGCGATTGAGGACGGTTTCCAGTTCGGATTCGAGCTCGGTGACACGGGCGAGCGTGCGCTCGATCTCGGTCGGATCGCGCTGGTAGAAGCCGGGGTCGTTGATGGTGGTCTGCAGCTCGGCCTGTTCGGACTCGAGCGCCTCGATGCGGGCGGGCAGGGCGTCGAGCTCGCGCTGGACCTTGTAGGAGCGCTTTTTCGCCTTTTTCGGCTTGTCTGCGCCCGGTTTCCCGTTCGCTCCGGCCTTCGGTGTGCCTTTCTGGGCCGTCGTGGCGGCAGCGTTTGATCGTGCCGAGTCTTGCGCGACCTGATCGAGGTAGTCCTCGTAGCCGCCGATGACGTCCTCGATCTCGCCATCACCCTTGAAGACCAGCAGGCCGGTGACGACGTTGTCGAGGAACGCCCGGTCGTGGCTGACCAGCAGCAGGGTGCCCTCGTAGTCGGCCAGTGCCTGCTCGAGCACCTCGAGGGTCTCGAGGTCGAGATCGTTGGTGGGTTCGTCGAGCACCAGCAGGTTGGCCGGCTTGGCGAACAGCTTGGCCAGCAGCAGGCGGTTGCGCTCACCGCCGGAAAGCAGTTCCACCCGGGTGCGGGCCCGTTCCGGCGTGAACAGGAACTGTTGCAGATAGCCGATGCCGTGGACGTTGCTGCCCCCCACGTCAAGGCGGTCGCCCCCGTCGCAGAGGTTCTCGATGGCAGTCCAGTTGTCGCGCAACTGGGCACGGTGCTGGTCGAAGTAGGCAATCTCCAACTGCGTGCCGCGCTTGATGCTGCCCGAGGTCGGCTCGATCTGGCCGAGGATCAGCTTGATCAGGGTGGATTTGCCGGCGCCGTTGGGGCCGACCAGCCCCACCCGGTCGCCCCGCAGGATCGTGGTGGACAGATCGCGGATGACGGTCTTGTCGCCGAAGGACACGCTGGCGTCCTTTATCTCGGCGATGATCTTGCCGGAGGTGCGGCCGGAGTCGGTCGACAGGGCCACGCGTCCGGCCTTGTCGCGTCGGGCGGCGCGCTCGGCCCGCAGTTTTTCCAGGTTGCGGACACGCCCCTCGTTGCGGGTGCGGCGTGCCTTGACCCCCTGGCGGATCCAGACTTCTTCCTGGGCGAGCGTCTTGTCGAAGCGCGCGTTCTCCTGCGCCTCGGCATTGGCGCGTTCCTCGACCCGGCGCAGGTAGTTGTCGTAGTCCCCCGGCCAGCTGGTCAGGTTACCCCGGTCGAGCTCGATGATGCCGTTGGCCAACCGCTTGAGGAAGGCGCGATCGTGGGTGATGAAGACCACGGCGCCGGTGAAATTGCGCACCAGATCCTCCAGCCATTCGATCCCCGCGATGTCGAGGTGGTTGGTGGGTTCGTCGAGCAGCAACAGCTCGGGATCGAGCACCAGTGCCTGGCCGAGCAGGACGCGGCGCCGCTCACCCCCGGACAGGCCGCGCACCGAGGCGTCGGCATCCAGCCCCAGGCGCGTCATGACCTCGTCGACCTTCTGGCCGGCCATCCAGCCGTCGCGGGTTTCCAGTTCGTGCTGGAGCACCGACAGGCGATCGAGTGCGGCATCGCTGTCCGCGTTCTGCGCCAACTCGTGGTACTCGGTGAGCACGTCGTGCAGGTCACCCAGGCCCGAGGCGACCACGGAATAGACCGTCTCGTCGGTATCGAGGTGCGGATCCTGCGGCAGGTAGGCGACCTGCGAGCCGGGTTCGAGGCGGATCTGGCCGTCGTCGGGCCGCTGAATCCCGGCCAGCATCTTGAGGAAGGTGGACTTGCCTTCGCCGTTACGACCGATCAGGGCCAGCTTGTCGCCGCGCTCGATGGTCAGGTTGGCGTGATCCAGGAGTTTGCGGTCGCCAATGGCGAATTGCAGGTTTTCGACGGTCAGAAGGGGCATAAGATCGGTGCTTGTAGCTGAAGGCTGAAAGGGGTGGGCATTGTACGCGGTTGCTTCGCGTCAGGGCGGGCGGATTCTCGTCCTCAGCGCCGTTCGCGGAAGAACCGCGTGAGGAGTTCGGCCGCCTCGGTTTCACAGGGGCCGGTGTCGATCACGGGACGGAAATGGTGCCAGTCGGCTCGGTTGAGGTCGATGGCAGAGCCGCAGGCGCCGGCGCGCGGGTCGGGGGCGGCGTAGACGATCCGGGCGATGCGGGCGTGCGAGGCGGCGGCCAGGCACATCGGGCAGGGCTCAAGGGTGACGTAGAGGGTGCAGTCGTCGAGGCGGTAGTTGGCCAGGTGCCGGCCGGCCTCGCGCATGGCCAGTATTTCGGCGTGGGCGCTGGGGTCGTGCAGGGCGACCGGGCGGTTGTGGCCGCGGCCGACGATCGTGCCCTCGGGATCGACTACGACGGCGCCGACTGGCACCTCGCCCAACTCGATCGAGTGTCGAGCCAGGGCAAGGCAAGCCTGCATGTGCTCGCGGTCGTGGCCGCTCATGGATTCAGAGCCGGCAAGCGGGCGTCATTCCCACTCGATAGTCCCGGGAGGCTTGCCGGTGACGTCGTAGACGACCCGCGAGATGCCGCGGACTTCGTTGACGATGCGTAGCGAGACCTTTTCCAGGAATTCGTAGGGCAGGCGGGCCCAGCGGGCGGTCATGAAGTCGATGGTCTCCACCGCGCGCAGGGCGACGACGTAGTCGTAGCGTCGGCCGTCGCCCATCACGCCCACCGAGCGGACCGGCAGGAACACGGCGAAGGCCTGGGACACCTGGTCGTAGAGGCCCGCCTCGCGCAGTTCGTGGATGAAGATCGCGTCGGCGCGACGCAGCAGTTCGGCGTATTCGTGCTTGACCTCGCCGAGGATGCGCACGCCCAGGCCCGGGCCGGGGAAGGGGTGGCGCATGATCATCTCGCTGGGCAGGCCCAGTTCCAGGCCGATCTGGCGGACCTCGTCCTTGAACAGCTCACGCAGTGGCTCGACCAGGCCGAGTTTCATGTGCTCGGGCAGGCCGCCGACGTTGTGGTGCGACTTGATCACGTGGGCCTTGCCGGTCTTCGAGCCGGCCGACTCGATCACGTCGGGGTAGATGGTGCCCTGGGCGAGCCACTGGGCGTTCTCGCGCCGGCCGGCCTGTTCGTCGAAGATGTCGATGAAGGTGTTGCCGATGATCTTGCGCTTTTTCTCCGGGTCGGCCTCGCCGGCCAGCCGGGACAGGAACTGGTCCTCGGCATCGACGCGGATTACGCGCACGCCCAGATGCTCGCCGAAGGTGCGCATCACCTGGTCGCCTTCGCCTTCACGGAGCAGACCGTTGTCGACGAAGATGCAGGTGAGCTGGTCGCCGATGGCACGATGGAGCAGGGCGGCGACTACCGAGGAGTCGACGCCGCCGGAAAGCCCCAGGATCACCTCTTCGTCACCCACCTGTTCGCGGACCTTCTCGATCATCGAGTCGATGATGGCCTCCGAGCGCCACAGCCCCCGGGTCGCACAGATCTCGCGGATGAAGCGATGGATGATGCGCGCGCCCTGACGGGTATGCGTGACCTCGGGATGGAACTGCACCCCGTAGAAATCCCGCGACTCGTCGGCCATGCCCGCGATCGGCGCGTTGTCCGAGGAGGCCATCAGCTTGAAGCCCTCGGGCAGGCCGACCACGTGATCGCCGTGGCTCATCCAGACGTCCAAAAGCCCGAAGCCTTCCTCGGTGACCTCGTCCTCGATGTCCTTGAGCAGTGCCGTGTGGCCGCGGGCGCGCACCTTGGCAAAGCCGAACTCCTGGTGGCTGGCGTTCTCGACCTTGCCACCGAGCTGGGCGGCCATGGTCTGCATGCCGTAACAGATGCCCAGTACCGGCACGCCCAGGGTGAAGACCATCTCGGGGGCGCAAGGGGCGTTCTGCGGATCGATGACCGACTCGGGGCCGCCGGAGAGGATGACCCCGGTGGGGGCGAAATCCCGGACGAAGGCGTTGTCGACATCCCAGGAGTGGATTTCACAGTAGACCCGCGACTCGCGCACCCGCCGAGCGATCAGTTGCGTGTACTGCGAGCCGAAATCCAGGATCAGGATGCGCTCGGCGTGGATGTCGGGATGCGGGATGGTCGAGGAAGCGGTCATCGTGAGGTCCGTGTTGTGCAGGCAAGGGCGACTTGGCCCTGTAACAAGTCGACCCGGCAGGCAAGGCCGGGTCGATGGGTGTTCGGCACCCCGCGGCGGGCGGGGTCGTGGATCAGGTCCGGTAGTTCGGGCTTTCCTTGGTGATCGACACGTTGTGAACGTGCGATTCGAGCATCCCGGCGTTCGTGATGCGCACGAACTGCGGCAGCTTGCGCATGGTGTCGATGTCCTTGGCGCCGACGTAGCCCATCGAGGCACGCAGGCCGCCGATCATCTGGTGCACGATGGCAACCAGTGAGCCCTTGTAGGGCACCCGGCCCTCGATGCCTTCCGGCACCAGCTTCTCGGCGGATGTCTCGGCCTGGAAGTACCGGTCGGAAGAACCCTGCTGCATCGCACCCAGCGAGCCCATGCCGCGATAGGACTTGTAGGAACGACCCTGGAACAGTTCAACCTCGCCGGGGGATTCTTCCGTACCGGCCAGCATCGAGCCGACCATCACCGAGTGGGCGCCGGCGGCCATGGCCTTGGCGAAGTCACCCGAGAAGCGCACGCCGCCGTCGGCGATCAGCGGCACGTCCGAGCCCTTGAGCGCTTCGGCGACATTGGAAATGGCGGTAACCTGCGGTACGCCGACGCCGGCGACGATGCGGGTGGTGCAGATCGAGCCCGGGCCGATGCCGACCTTGACGGCATCCGCACCCGCCTCGACCAGGTCGAGCGCGGCCTGACCCGTGGCGATGTTGCCGCCGATCACGTCGACCTGCGGATAGCGGCCCTTGATCCACGCGACCCGGTCGATCACGCCCTTGCTATGACCGTGTGCGGTATCGACCACGATGACGTCGACGCCCGCGGCGGCGAGTGACTCGATCCGCTCTTCGGTGTCACCGCCGGTGCCGACGGCCGCGCCGACGCGTAGTTGCCCGGAGGCATCCTTGCAGGCGTTGGGGTAATCGGTGGACTTCTGGATGTCCTTGACGGTGATCATGCCGCGCAGTTCGAAGTCGTCGTTGATCACCAGCACCTTCTCGATGCGGTGCTTGTGCAGGAGGGCCTCGACTTCCTTGCGGTTGGCGCCTTCCTTCACGGTGACCAACTGCTCTTTGGCGGTCATGATGTTGGCCACCGTCTGGTCGAGATTCTGCTCGAAGCGCAGGTCGCGGCTGGTGACGATGCCCACGAGGAGTCCCCCGCTGACCACCGGCACGCCACTGATCGAATGATCGCGCGTGACCTTGAGCACGTCGCGGATGCTGGTCTCCGGGGTGACCGTGATCGGGTCCTTGATCACACCGGATTCGTGTTTCTTCACCCGACGGACATGCTCGGCTTGTTGTGCGACCGTCATGTTCTTGTGGATGATCCCCATGCCCCCTTCCTGGGCAAGCGCAATCGCGAGGCGCGCCTCGGTGACCGTGTCCATCGCCGAGGAGATCAGCGGGATATTGATTTCGATATTGCGGGTCAGGCGCGTGACGAGTGACACGTCCCGGGGCAGCACCGAGGAGCGGGCCGGGATGAGCAACACGTCGTCGAAGGTGAGACCTTCCTCGAGGATTCGCATGGTTGGGGGACTCTTGCGGATGATAGAAAGTATCGGCGCAATTATAATGGCCTGCGCGCGGCGGGTAAACGTCCGGATGACCCGATCCACCGTTCAGGCGCTATCCGGATGCGGTTTTGGCTGGATAAGAGGGGGTTGTTGGCATCCCGACTTTGATTGCGCTAAAGTCGGATGTGCTACAAGAGCAATCCACCTAGGAGGCAGTAAATAATGATTAAAACAGCACGCGTTGTTGCCGCAGCAGCGGGCTTTGCCCTGATCGGTTCGGTTGGCATGGCCAACGCCGCCAGCGAAGCAGACTACGAAAAGGCCAAGCAAGAAGCACAGGCCGCCGTCGATAAGCTCCAGGAACAGGGCATCGCCCCGTGGAGCCCGCATCCGAAGAGCGCCCTGTTCGGCGATGCCGACAAGGCGGCCGAGAAAGGCGACTACGAGAAGGCCGTCGAAAAGGCCGAGTGGATCGAGGAACTGCAGGCCAAGGCCGAGAAGCAGTGGACCGAGCAGGACGCCGGTCCGTACCAGGCCTGGTAAGGGCTTGAAGGTTCCGGTCCAGCCCTGACGGGCTGGCCGACCGCTAGAAACAGCAAGATACCCCGGGCCGCGAGCGTTGTTCGCGGCCTTTTTCGTGCCGTACCGCCGGGCAACCCTGGTAGCCGTCGTTTTCCCCTTCACGGATCGTGCCCATGTCATCTCCCACCGGATCGACCGCGTTGTCGGTCACCCAGATCAACAAGCAGGCCGGCAATCTGCTCGGCGAGGTGTTCGGGCTGGTCGAGGTGATCGGCGAGATCAGCGAGCACAAGCGGGCGGCGTCTGGCCACCATTATTTCGCGCTTAAAGACGAGCGTTCCCAGTTGCGCTGCGCCTTCTTTCGCGGCAATGCCATGCGCAATACTCACCCATTGCGCGAGGGCGAGGAGGTGGTCGTCACGGGGCGGTTGGGTATCTACACCGAGCGTGGTGCCTATCAACTGATCGTCCAGTCGATTGCGCCGGCGGGAGAAGGGCGGTTGGCCGCCGAATTCGAGCGGCTCAAGCAACGTCTGCTGGTCGAGGGGCTGTTTGCCGCTGAGCACAAGCAGGAGACGCCCGTGTTGCCGCGTCACATTGCCGTGATCTCCTCGGACACCGGCGCGGCCATCCACGACGTGCGTGTGACCTTGGCCCGTCGCCTGCCGCTGGCCCGGGTCACGTTGTTCCCGGTGCGCGTGCAGGGCAGCGAGTCGGCCGGTGAATTGCGTCAGGCCGTGTCCCAGCTCACGAGTGATGGCTTCGATGTCGCGTTGATCGTGCGCGGAGGTGGGTCGCTGTCGGATCTGTGGTCCTTCAACGACGAGACGCTGGTCCGTGCCCTGTACGACTGCCCCGTGCCCGTGATCAGTGGTGTCGGCCATGAGACCGATACCACGCTCTGTGATCTGGTTGCCGATCGGCGGGCGGCGACCCCCACCGGGGCCGCAGAATTGGCCACGCCGATCACGGCCAGTGACATGCGCCAACGCATCGGTCGGTTGGCCGATCTAGCCCGGATGCGTTGGGAGGGGCGGCAACAGACCGACTCGCAGCGCCTGGACGGGCTGACGCGGCGACTCGAGCGGGCCGGACCGGTCGAGCAACTTCGGTTCGGCCGTTATCGACTGGCCGGCCTGAGCGCGCCGCTGCGACACGGTATAGAACGACGCGTCGCCCAGGGGCGTGAGCGTGCCCATGGGTTACGCCGCCGCCTGGAGGGCGCGCATCCCCGCCGGCGACTCGAGGCGCTCCGGGAGCAACTGGTCGAACCGGCCAGCCGCTTGCGGCGGGGCATTAACGCGATCACCGTCGTGGAGCGCGAGCGTGTCGCGACCCTTTCCCGGCACCTGCTGGTGAGCCGAGAGCGACTGGTGCCACGTTGGCGCGCCCGCCTGGATGCGGCTCGACCCGATCGCCGGGCCGTCGAGCAGCATCTGCGTGAAGAACGTGCTCGGCTTGCCGGCCTTGGCCGTCAACTCGAGGCGCTCGGGCCTCGTCAGGTCCAGAAGCGGGGCTATGCGCTGGTCGAGACCCGGGATGAGAGCCCCGGGGTGCTGATCAAGCGGGCGGCGCAGATCGGGCGGCTCGCTGACGAGACCGGGCGATTGGGATTGACGCTTCGCTTCGTTGATGGCGACGTGGCCGTCGAGTGGACGGCAGCGACAACGGGCGAGCCCTTGTCGCCGTCATCGTGAGATCGTGAGGAGACATCACAGGAACAAGCGAGCGGATCGATCAGGGCGGTGAGCCGCTCTCCATGGCCTCGAGCTGTTGTTCGATCCATTCGCGCGCCGGCACGGGGTGGGCAAAACAGAAGCCCTGGAAGCGCGTGCAGTCGTTTGCCTTGAGGTAGTCAAACTGCTCGCGGGTCTCCACACCTTCGGCGACCACATCGATACCCAGGTGCGTGGCCATGGCGAGGATCGCCTCCACCATCGCGGTGTCGCCCGGACTGCCGGGGACGTCATCGACAAAGCTCTTGTCGAGCTTGATCTCGCTCAAGGGTAGGCGCTTGAGGTAGGCGAACGAGGAATAGCCGGTACCGAAGTCGTCGATGGAAAAGGCCAGCCCCAGTGCGGCCAACTCGCGAATGCGGTCGATGGCCTCCGAGGCACGGCTGACCAGCATGTTTTCGGTGATCTCGATCATCAGGTGCGATGGATCGATGTCGGTCTGCTTGATGGTCCGCCGGACCTGGTCGACGAAATCGGGGGTGCGGAACTGGCGTGGGCTGACGTTCACCGAGATGTTGAGGCAGCGTTGCCCGGGCGGCGTGGATTGCTCCAGGCCATGAAGCAGTTGGCAGGCCTCGCGCAGCACCCATTCGCCGATGGCGATAATCTGACCGGATTCCTCGGCCAGGGGAATGAACTCCGCCGGCGAGACCAGTCCGCGCACCGGATGGCGCCAGCGCAGCAACACTTCGGCGCCGATGACCTGCTCGTCGCGATCGACCTGGGATTGCAGGTGCAGTTCGAACTCGCCGCGCTCCAGGGCCTGCTTGAGCTCCTGTTCCAGGCGGTAACGTCGGGTCACCGACTCGACCATGCCGGATTCGAAGTTGACCAGGTTGTTTCGTCCCGCTCGCTTGGCCTGATACATCGCGATGTCGGCCTCGCGAACCAACTCCTCCGCGTTGCTCACCTTGCCCGCGAACAGGGTCAGGCCGACGCTCGCCGTCGCCAAGTGGCGGAAGTCCTCGAATTCGAAGGGTTGTTCCATGGCATGGCGCAACTTGTCTGCCAGCGCCAACGCCCCGCGGCGGGCGTTATCAACATCAGTGGCAATCTCGGGGACCAGGACGAGGAATTCGTCTCCCCCCAGCCGGGCCACCGTATCGGTATCGCGGACCAGGACGCACAAGCGCTGCGCGACTTCCCGCAAGACCTCGTCACCCAGCGAATGGCCATACAGGTCGTTGATTTGTTTGAACTCGTCCAGATCGACGAAGAACAGCGCTCCGATGCCGCCGTGTCGCTTTCGATGGCGGATGGCCTGATCGACTCGATCGAGCATGAGGGCTCGATTGGGCAGGTCGGTCAGTCCGTCATAGTAGGCAACCCGCTCGAGCTGCGCGGCGGTCTCCTTGTCGGCCGTGATGTCGATGCATTGCCCCATAAGCCCCACGAACTCCCCGCGGCTGTTGATGCGCGGCGTGCTCTTGACGAGCAACCAGCGGTACTCACCACTGTGGTGGCGCACCCGGTATTCCCGAGTGAAGGGGGTGCGCCGCTCGTAGGCCGAGGTGAGTGAGTCGAGTAAGCCGGACAGGTCGTCAGGGTGTACGGCGCGTTGCCAACCATCGTTCAGGGAGTCGTCCTTCGACAGTCCGGTAAAGGTCAGCCAAGGACGGTTGACGTAGTCGCAGTCGCCCTTGAGGTTAGTGGTCCAGATCAACGCCTGGCCGTTGTCGGCCAGCGTGCGGAAGTGTTGTTCGCTCTCGGCAAGCGCCTCGCGCAACCGATATTCCTGGCTCACGTCATGGAAGATGAGCACGACGCCGACCAGCGAGCCGTCGTCATGCTGGATCGGCGCGGCGCTGTCGGCGATGTGGTGTCGATTGCCATCACGATCGGTGAGTACGGTGTGGTTTGCCAGTCCGACCAGGGTGCCTTCGGCCAGTACCTGCCGGATCGGGATCGCGACCGGGCGGTCGTCACCGGCATGACAGATCACGAATACCGCCTCGATGGGTTTGCCTGTGGCCTCCTCGCGTGACCACCCGGTCAGACGTTCGGCCACCGGGTTCATCAGCGTGATGTGGCCATCGAGATCGGTTGCGATCAGGCCATCGCCGATTGAGTCCAGGGTGACGGCGAGGCGCTGTTCGCTTTCGAGTAATCGGTCGCGTGCCTCGGCGATTGCGCGCGTCATTGCGTTGAAGCCTTGCGCGACCTCGGCCACCTCGCGGCTACCCCGAACGGGCAGGCGCACGTCGTGATCTCCTTGGCGCAGGCGCCTTGCCGCGTGACTCAGCCGAGACAAGGGGCGGGTGACCTGGGCATCGAGTACCCATGCGGTGAGCAGGATGATCAGGAGCATCATGCCGGCTTCGGGCAGGCGCGCGAGGATCGCCTCGTTGTGAATGCGGGTCATCGAGGCGGTGAGGTCCATGCCGATGTAGACCACGCCCCGGCTCGTCGAGCCTGGGCGGTCGGACAGGCTGGGGAGCGCGAAGGATTTCTGGGCCCGAAGCGTGTGATCGCCATCCACGCGCTCGAAGTGGGGCAGGCGCGCTTTCTGTCGCGCGGCAAAGAAATCGGGATCGAAGTCCACGAGCCGATCGCCGATCGGCTCTCCCCGCCAGGTTCGATTGGGGGAGACCAGCACCGTGCGGTCGGGACCGATGGCGACCAGCATGTCGACGCGCGGATCGGTCAGAATGCTGCTTACGCGTGCTTCGAGTATGCCGATGTTTTCCAGGCCGCCCTGTTCGATGGTGCGAGCGATCTCGGTGGTGTAGCCGAGCAGTTGCTGGCGGGCGTCAGTGAGGAGGGCAGCGGAACGGTTATGGATGGCGCTGATCAGCGAGGCGCCGATAATCAGCAGGAACAGCAGGGCCAGTCCCAGCGGGGCCATCAGTCGCAGCGACAGGCGCGGCAGAGTCATGGACCCTCCGGCAAAAAGCGCGCTGTGACGATGGCTGACAGATCGGGAGTCTGTTCGATCAGTGCATTCGCCCGCAGGATTTCGGCGACCGTCGTGGCGGACTCGTGCAGGGGACTTGTCGGTGATCCAAGCCATTCGCGATTGTCGCCCAAGCCGAACAGGGCAAGGCCCTTGTAGGCGCTTGCCGTCTCCTCGACGGAGAGCCCCAGCCGTGGTGCCATCAGGCGGTGGGCACGACCCGGGCTGGATTTCACCACGGCCAGGGCTTGGAAATAGGCGGTCAACAGATCGGCAAGCGCCCTGGGCTGGCGGGAGATGGCCGTTTCACTGACGGCGAGCACGTCGACGATCAGGCCGGGAAAGGCGCTGCTGTCGTAAAGGCGGGTCGCGCCCAGGGCGGCAAGGCGGGTGGCGAAGGGCTCGTAACTGATGACCGCGTCGATTTCGTTGGCTTGATAGGCGGCCAACTGTTCCCCACCGATCACCGGCACATGAGTCACGTCAGCGGATGTGAGATTGGCGGCCTCGAGCGACTTTCGCAGCATCAGGGCACCGGCAGCGGTCTCTTCCACCCCGATGCGTCGGCCGACCAGATCCTCGAGTCGCTCGATGCCCGGGCGAGCCATGACCACGTCGGCCCCCTGGGACGTGTCGAAGACCAGCGCGATGCGTACGGGGATGCCGCCATCCCGGGCGAGGATGAATTCATCGAGGGTGAGTGTGGCCGCCTCGACTTCACCCGAGGCCAGCTGCATCAGGCTGTTGGTATTGGAGGGAGATTCGATCAGGCGGATCCGCTCGGGGGGCAGAAGACCGAGTTCGCGGGCGAGGAACAGGGGTTCGTAGCCGATCCAGGTGATGCCGGAAACACGCAATAGCGGTTCCCGTGCCTCACAGCCGAGCAGGGAGATGAGCGGCGCCAGTGCGCCGGTGACGAGAAACTGCCTTCGTTCCATGGCAGAAGAAGCCCTCCCTGTGGGGCGTCGTTATCCTTCCGAGTCGGGCTTGGGCGTTGGCCAGACGTCCCGTGGTCATTCGTTTCTGGTTGCCGGGTGACGATGGACTCCGCCACGTTGCCAGACCAGGTTGCCAGGCTAGCTCAGAAATCCCGGATCAAGAATCCCGGATCGGAAATTCTAGCGCCGGTTTTCTGCCAACTGTAGTTCATTGGCCGCCGCGGCACGTCCACCGCCGACATACTTGCGCCCCCAAAAGACGTTGTCGAGGCTGGCGAACGAGACCGTCTTGCCGCTGGAGGGGGCGTGGATGAAGCGGTCACCGCCGACATAGATGCCGACATGATCGATTCGCTTGCCGCTCAGCCGGAAGAACACCAGATCACCCGGACGCAGCGCCTGGCGCTCGATGCGTTTGGTCGCGCGGTATTGCTGGGAGGAGGTGCGCGGCAAATCGATGCTGGCGGCCTTGAAGGCATGTTGGGTCAAGCCGCTGCAATCGAAGCCCTGTTCGGCCGATTCGCCGCCCCAACGGTAGGGCGTGCCCAGTTGGGCGACTGCCTGGACGACCGCCTCGATGCTACGGGGGTGCGTGCCGGAAAGGGTGTCGATGGTTTCGAGTGGATCGTAGGGCAATGCGTTCCTGCGTCGATGTGCCTGGTCGAGCAGTTCGGCCCCTGTCTGGGCCTTGCTGGCCTGATCGCTGCCGCCGTTCGGCCCGTGATCGAGCTGACTGGTGGCGCAACCACTGCCCAGCGAGACGACCAGCCCCAGGCTGGCCCACATCAACAGGGTGGACGGAAACCATCGCCGAGCCGGTTTTCGCCCCGGGGTCTCCACCGCGTTTTTACCCGCAGTTTTACCCGGGCCAGCGGCCCGGAGGCCCCGCCCGGTGGCGGTTCCAAGGCGTTCAGGGCCGTCGGATTTCACAGACAAAACGTCGCTCCGGTGTGCGTGCGAAATCCTTGGGCAATGTTTTTCTCGACATATCATCGATTTGGAACCGCTTCACGATAGAAGGTTGCAATGTAAACCCTTTGCGGTTGTTTGAAAAGACAAGTACGCCACCGGGGGCGAGATGGGGCATGCAGGCCTCGATCAGATCGGGGTGATCTCGCTGGACGTCGAGCGTGTCGTCCATCGACTTGGAATTGGAGAACGAAGGCGGGTCGAGAAAGATCACGTCGAAGCGTTCCGCGGCCCGCGGCTGGTGATCGAGCCAGCGCAGTACATCTGCCCGGAGCAATTGGTGACGCCCATCCACGGCGATGCCGTTGAGCTCGAAGTTGCGCTCGGCCCAGTCGAGATAGGTATTGGAAAGATCCACCGAGGTGGTGGCCGCGGCCCCGGCCATGGCGGCACGCACCGACGCGCTGCCGGTATAGCAAAACAGGTTGAGCAGGCGCTTGCCGCGCGCCAGCTCGGCGATGCGGTCACGTACCAGCCGGTGATCGATGAACAGGCCGACATCGAGGTAGTCGGTGAAGTTGATCAGCAGCCGGCTGTCGCGTTCGCGCAGGACGCGCTCGATATGCTCCCCGCCCAACCGACCGTACTGCTGCCGACCGGACTGGCGGGCGCGTTGGCGCACCACAACACAGTCGGGGTCGATGCCCAGCGTGTCGACCGCCGCGGCCGTGGCGGCCGCCAGGCGTCCTCGCGCCTTCTGCGGATCGATCTGCTTGGGCGCCTGGTATTCCTGGATGTCCAGCCAGGTCTGGTCATCCTCGGTGCGGTACCAGTCGACGGCCAGCTTGAAGTCGGGCAGGTCGGCGTCGTAGATCCGCAGGGCATTGTCGCCCTGCTTGATCAACGACTTGCGCTGTTTCCAGTTCTTGCCCAGGCGATTGGCGAAGTCGGCGGCATCGTACTCGCCGCGCCGGCCCTGCTCGATCAACCGACCGGCCAATGCATGCGGTCCGGCGGCGCGGCGCACGCTTTTCTCCGAGAACTGCCCGCGCAGGAATTCCACCTCGACGCCACCGTGGAGCACCATGAGGCGCTTTTCGAAACGCAATGGCCAGGTCAGCTCGCTTTCCGCGGCGCGCAGGATGCCCCAGTACCAACCGGGCAGGCCCTCCACCCAGCGCGAGCACAAGGCGGTCCACTCGGACTGGTCCAGCGAGGCATCGATGCGCTGGCCGAACGGCACGTTGCTGATCAGCAGGCCGGTCTCGGCGGATTGAAGCTCGGTGGGGCAGGGGGCGCGGAAACTGTCGGCGTGCATCAACTCGATCGCCTCGCCGAGGCCGGCAGACTCGATATTGGCGTGGGCGGCGGCAAGCTGCAGTGGGTCGCGGTCCTGACCGACGATGGTGAGTGTGCCGCGCGCCGGCGGGTTGTCGAGCCAGCCCCGGGCGGCGTCATCGAGGATCGCGTCGCGGGTGTTCGGTACATGACCTTTCCAGGCGGGCGAGCCCAGCCGTCGACGACGCAGGGCGGCCGGCATGCCCCAGAGCGACAGGGCGGCCTCGACCAGGAAGGTGCCCGAGCCGCACATCGGGTCGAACAGGCCGCCGCCGAGGCTCGCGACCTGCGGCCAGCGCGCCCGCCACAACAGTCCCGCAGCGAGGTTCTCGCGCAGGGGGGCGTCGCCGCCGTCGACGCGATAGCCGCGACGATGCAGCGAGCCGTTGGATAACTCGATGGCGAGACTGGCCTGACCGTTGCCGGAGACATGGCAATGCAGACGCAGACCGGGGGTCTCACTGTCGATGTCGGGACGTTGGCCGGTGGCGTCGCGGAACTGGTCGACGATCGCATCCTTGACCCGGGTGGCGATGAAACCGGTATGCCGAAGGGCGTCGTTGCCGCCGGTGGCCGTGATGGAGAGGCTGTCGGTGGCGGCGAGATGAACCGACCAGTCGACCGAGTTGGCCAAGTCGTAGAGTTCGTCGGCCTGGGTAGCGGCCCCCCGTGCGATCGGCAGATAGACGCGCCCGGCGATCAGGCTGTCGGCGAGTACGCGATAGACCGCCTCGACGGGTAGGTCGGCGCTCGCCCCGAACGGCCGATCGCTGAACGGCTCGCCGGTCAGGTGGCGCAGTTCTTCGGCCAGCGCGGTCTCCAGACCGGGCGGGGCGATGACCTCTACCGACCAGAGCGCGGCCTGGTCCCGTTCAGGGGACGGGTCGCTGCCGGGGGCGGACGAGATTGGGGTAGGCGCGTCGGAATCAGTCATGGCAAAACAAGTGAGTCTACCGGAATGGCCGATGCATTCCGATCGTTTTCGGCGCCGGTCGTCACGGGGTGGCCGGACCGCGAACCAGGTGCAGGCGGGATTCGAGTCGACCCTCGAAGTGGGCCTCGAGCGTCACACCCTGCGGGTTTTCCTTGATCGTCAAGCCGGGTTGTGCGGGCGGCTCGCTTTCCCGCAGGGCCAGCATCCCCTCGGGCCAGCGCACCTCCAGGCGCACCTGCATGGGGTAGTAGCCGTCGAGAAAACGCCGCATGAAGGGTCCGTTGTCGACCACGTAACCCGCCTTGTCGGGGTGCGGCAGGATCGCGAGCACCTCGGCCGCGACGCAGAGGCTCGCGCCACGCTCGATGCCCGACATTTGAACACTGGGTCCATCGACCTCGGCCTGGCCGACGCCGTCGCGACGGGTGATGCGGATGTCGCGCGTGCGCTCACCGTTGTAGACGATCTGTACGGCTGCGGCCGGGTCGAGGTGGTGGTGGCACTGGTGCATTCGGGCCCAGCCAGTGGCAAGGCTTTCCCAGTCCAGCTCAATCCGTTTTTCCATGCGTGCGGAGTCGACGGCGGGCGCTTGTGGCAGGAAGACGAGTTCCCCCTCGTTGACCTCGCGGGCACGTTCCATTTGGCGCTCGCGTTCCTCGGCGGCTTCCCAGGCAGCCTCCCATTCGGCTTCTTCATCCGACGCTCCCGAGTCGGCGGCGATCGTGGGCGTGGCGCCCAGGGTTAGGTTGGCAAGGGCGAGGCTGGTGACGGCCGCGAACGTCATGACCTGGATCGCCAACAACCGCGGCAGTCGAAATCCAGACGGACGACGTTGTTTGAATGTTTGGATCAAACTGGGTGTGAGCGACATGGGTGCTCTCCTGGGGCGCGCCTTGGGTCGCGTTTTGCCTCGCCTCGGCCACAAAAATAGACCACAAACATCGTGGCGGTGCACGTGACAAAGCACGGGATTGTGACCATTGTCCTGGGCGGACGGAACTGAGTTGGCCATTGGGCGCGTGATCCGTCTGTGATCCACTCGTTGAGCGGGATCCTTCTCTATTTGGGCCGACATGTTCTTCGGCCAATCGACCGCCCCGACAGGATGACCTGCCGGGGTTTTTCGTTTCGAAGCGCTACGATCTCCGGAATGGATCCGGCCATTTCGGGGCATCCCGGCAACCGGCTCGCCGTCACCACCCGAGATGGATTATTGTTGCCGCTGCACGCTTGGTCTTGATGCCGAGGCGTGTTTAACCGGCAAACCAACCATGGAGAGCGCATGCCCGCTGCACCGATCGCCAACGAACCACCGGCAACGAGCGACCACGCCGACCGCGCCCACGGGTCCAGAGCACGTCGCGCCGCTGAGTCGGCCCTGCTGGAGATTCGAGATCTCAACATCAGCGTGGGGCAGGCAGCGATCGTGCGAGACGTCTCCCTGCATCTCGATCGTGGCGAACGCCTGGCCCTGGTGGGTGAGTCGGGTTCGGGGAAGACGGTCACCGCGCTCTCGATCCTGCGGCTTTTCGACGCCGCCGATGCCACCACGCAGGGAGAGATCCGCTTCGAGGACGAGGATGTCCTGACCATGAGCATGCCGCAAGTGCGGCGTCTGCGAGGGGGGCGAGTCGGGATGATCTTTCAGGAGCCGATGACCGCGTTGAATCCGCTCAAGACGATCGGCGCGCAGATCGCCGAGGTGCTGGTGCGCCATTTGGGCCTGGGCGGGGAGGCGTTGCGTCGGCGGGTGCGCGAATTGCTCGATCAGGTGCGGTTGCCTGAACCGGAGCGGGTGATGCGGGCCTTGCCGCACCAGCTCTCCGGCGGGCAGCGCCAACGTGCCATGATCGCCATGGCCATCGCCTGCAATCCCAGTCTCGTGATCGCCGACGAGCCGACCACGGCACTGGATGCCGGCCTGCGCAAGACCATCATGGACCTGCTGGTCGAGTTGCAGCAGCGACTGGGCATGAGCTTGTTGCTGATTACCCACGACCTGCCGGTGGTGCGACGCTACGCCGACCGGGTGATGGTGATGCGCCACGGGCGCATCGTCGAGGCCGGTCCCACCGACGCGATCTTTACCCGGCCGAAGGACGGTTACACCCAGACCCTGCTGGAGGCACGCCAGGTCGCCCCGATGATCGGACCGGTCGAGGAGGGCGCCGTGGAGCGGTTGCGCTGCGAGGGACTGGGCGTGACGGTCGGCAAGCGAGGCTGGTTCGGCGCTGATACGCGCAGCGAGATACTCAAGGGGGTCGATCTTGCCCTGCATGCCGGTCAGACGCTGGGCGTGGTGGGCGAGTCCGGTTCCGGCAAGACGACGTTGGCGCTGTCACTACTGCAGTTGATGGATGGCGCCGACGGGGCCGTGTGGCTGGCCGGCCGCCGGGTGGACGGCCTGCGGGAAAAGCAGTTCCGTCCGTTCCGGCGTGATTTGCAGGTGGTGTTCCAGGATCCCTACGGGGCGCTGTCACCGCGCATGAACATCGCCCAGATCGTCGGTGAGGGGCTGGATGTCCACGAGGCCAGTCTCAAACGCGGCGAGCGGCATCGGCGCATCGAGCGGGTGCTCGAGGAAGTGGGTCTCGACCCAGCGGTGATGTCGCGTTACCCGCACGAGTTCTCCGGCGGGCAGCGACAGCGGATTGCCATCGCTAGGGCCCTGATTCTCAAGCCGAAGGTGCTGATCCTCGATGAGCCGACCAGCGCGCTCGATGCGGCTGTGCAATTGCAGGTATTGAGCCTGTTGCGGGATCTGCAGGCCGAGCACGGTCTCACCTATCTGTTGATCACCCATGACCTGGCGGTGGTGCGGGCCTTGGCCCACCGGGTGATCGTGATGCTTGAGGGGGAGGTGATCGAGTCGGGCGCCACCGGGGAAGTGCTTGATTCTCCCAGCCATGAGTACACCCGTCAGTTGATCGACAGTGCGCTAATGGCCTGAATGCATACCACCCGGGCGTGGCCGGTTGCGATCGGTCGTCAGGAGGGTCGGGTTTTCGATGGTTCGATGACCGCGATTGCGTCGTCTACCCCGTTGACGGCGATGCGGCCCCGGCCGGCTGCCTTGGCGGCATAGGGCGCCTGGTCGGCCAGCCGTAAGAGCTCTTCGCCATTGTCATCCCCGCGGGGCGGCTCGAGGCTCGCGACCCCGATGCTGGCCCGCGTATCGCAGGGCGCGAAGTTGGCCCGTTCGACCGTGTCGAGTACCCAGCCTGCCACGTTCGCGGCTGCTCGGCGATCCGCCAACGGCAGGATGATCGCAAATTCGTCGCCGCCATAGCAGGCGATAAAGTCGGTGGGCCGTGAGACCAGCGCCAGGTCTTCCTCCAGACGCGCGTCAAAGGCTGATCGATTCCCCAGTCTCGAGAGCTTGTCGGTGTCGGCTCGAACGCGCAGTTCCCGGCCAGGGCTTCCAGTCGTTCGCCTTCGTTGGCCGGTATTGCTGGCTGCGCATGGGCCTCCGTCGGAATCGGGGCCGTCCACGACGTCCAGGGCCGAGGTCCAGGGCCGAGCGTGGATCAGTCGTTGAAGCGCTGCATCACCAACGAGGCGTTGGTGCCGCCGAAGCCGAAGCTGTTGGAGAGGACCGTGTTGATCCGCTGATCCTCGAGCTTCTGCGTGGCGATATTGGCGTTTTCGGCCTCCGGCTCGAGCTGCTCGACGTTGGCCGAGGCCGCGATGAAGTCGTTCTGCATCATCAACAGCGAGTAGATCGCCTCGTGTACGCCAGCGGCGCCCAGCGCGTGGCCGGAAAGCGACTTGGTCGAGGTGACGATCGGCTGGTGGTCGCCGAACACCTCGGTCATCGCTTGCAGCTCGCGCAGGTCACCGACCTTGGTGGAGGTGCCGTGGGCGTTGACGTAGTCGATGGGGGCATCGACGGTTGCCAGGGCTTGCTGCATGCAGCGTACCGCCCCTTCGCCGGACGGCTGGACCATGTCGTAGCCGTCGGAGGTGGCACCGTAACCGGTGACCTCGGCAATGATGTTCGCGCCGCGAGCCTGGGCGTGTTCCAGCGACTCGAGTACCACCATGCCGCCACCGCCGGCAATCACGAACCCATCGCGATCGACGTCGTAGGGCCGCGAGGCCTTGTCCGGCGTGTCGTTGAAGTTCGACGACAGGGCGCCCATGGCGTCGAACATCGCCGAGAGCGACCAGTGGAGCTCCTCGCCGCCGCCGGCAAAGATCACGTCCTGCTTGCCGAACTGGATCTGCTCGACGCCGGCACCGATGCAGTGCGCGGAGGTCGAACAGGCGGAGCTGATCGAGTAGTTGATGCCCTTGATCTTGAACGGCGTGGCCAGGCAGGCCGAGGTGGTCGAGCCCATGGTGCGGGTGACCATGTAGGGACCCACGCGCTTGATGCCGCGCTCGCGGGCAATGTCGGCGGTGGCGACGATGTTCTCGCAGGATGAGCCGCCGGAACCGGTGATCAGGCCGGCGCGCGGGTTGGAGACCTGCTCCTCGCTCAGCCCGGCCTGCTCGATCGCCTCTTTCATCGCCAGGTAGTTGTAGGCGGCCGCTGAACCCATGAAACGCAAGAGCTTGCGATCGATGTGCTCGGCGGGGTCGATCTTGAGTGTGCCGGCCACGTGGGACCGGAAACCGTGCTCGACCTGCTCGGGGTTGCGTTCGATGCCCGAACGGCCCTCTTGAAGCGAGGCGAGCACCTCTTTGCAGTTATTACCCAGGCTGGACACGATGCCCATGCCGGTGATGACGACTCGGCGCATTGAGTGGTTACTCCGAAAGTGCTTCTGTGCTGGTGAACAGTCCTACCCGCAGATCTTTGGCTTCATAGATGACGACGCCGTCGCAAAGCATTTGCGCATCGGCGATGCCCATCGTGAGCCGGCGCATAATGACGCGCTTCATCTGCACACGATATTCAACTTTCTTGTTTCTCGGCAAGACCTGTCCCGAAAATTTTACATCACCAACGCCCAAAGCGCGCCCGTGGCCCTTGCCGCCACTCCAGCCGAGGAAGAAGCCGACCAGTTGCCACATGGCATCCAGGCCCAGGCAGCCCGGCATCACCGGGTCGCCCTCGAAATGGCAGGCGAAGAACCACAGATCCGGATGGATCTTCAGTTCGGCCCGCATTTCGCCCTTGCCGTATTCGCCACCCTCGTCGGTGATCAGGTCGATCCGATCGAACATCAGCATCGGCGGCAGCGGCAGTTGCGCGTTGCCGGGTCCGAACATCTCGCCCTTGGCGCAGCGAATCAGGTCGTCGTATTCGAAGGTCGATTGGGACATGGTATTCCTGGCGCAAAAACGCGAATGGTACCGCAATCCGCTTTGGTACGCAGCCTGTGGCAAGTCACATGGCGCGCAGGTAACCGGGTTTGGCCTATGATCATCGGTGTCCTGGTTGAAGACAAAGAATGGAGGTGCACATGTTGAAAGGGTGTGTCGAGAAAGCGGCCGCGGGCGTGATGGCCTTGTTGCTGGCCCCCGGGCTGGTATGGGGTACGGCGCAGGCCAGTGAGGACGAACGCGATCACAGCGGCGTGCACGAATTCCACGAAACCATGGAGAAACTCGGCGAGCACACCGAGCAGATCGTCAAGGCGATTAACCATGAAGACTGGCAGTGGGTGGCCAAGGAAGCGCGTGCCATCGCGGAGCACCCGAGCCCGCCGGCCGAGGAGCGCAAGCGCATCATGGCATTTGCCGGGGATCGTCGTGCCGAGTTCCAGGAAGTCGATCACGCGGTTCACGAGTCGGCCGCGACACTCGCCGAGGTGGCGGATACCGAAGACGGTCGCGAGGTCATTCGGGCGTTCGCGGACATGCAGGCCAGCTGCCTCGATTGTCACGCGAGTTTCCGTGACGACTTCCGCCAGCATTTCTACGTGGGCAAGTAGGGAAAAGTCGGTTCCATCCCACGCACGACAGGGAGTGCGTGGGAGAGGGTTACGGCACCGGGCGTCCGGCGCGGCCTTGCCTGACCCCTGTGGATGCAAAAGGTCGTCTGGTCTCCCCGCGAGCGCGGTGGAGACGGGTGACCTTTTTGGTTGCCTACACGCGCCTTTTGGCCACGAACAGGGCGATCAGCCAACCGATCCATCCGAGCATCAGAAAGAGCCCGCCGAGGGGCGTGACCGGCCCGGGCCAGGCGTCGGCGAACAAGGTCAGGGCATAAAGGCTGCCACTGAACAGGATGATGCCCGTCACCCAAAATGCCGCGATGGTCAGTCGCCAGCGGACGGGGGCGGGCCAGCAGGCCAGCAGCATCAACGCCAGGGTGTGCACGAAGTGCAGCAGGATGGCGGTGTCCACCTGGCGTTGGGCGTCCCATTCGGTGGGTGCCATCGGGCCGTGCGCGGCGAGGGCGGCCAGCACGACCGCGGCCAGTCCACTGACCAGGCCGACCGCCAGTATTCGCGTGTCCGCGAGGGTGGCTTGTTGGCTGGCGGGCTCTGGCATGCGTTGGCTCCGGGTATGGCGGGGGTCAGAACTCGTCGATCATCTGCGCACGGAGTCGGCGTTCCTCGAGGAGGTCGTCGAGTCGGCGCCGGGCATCCTTGGTGCCCTTGATGCGGTCGAGCAGGGTGTGAGTGTTCTGCTCGTCGTCTTCGGCGTCGCTATCGTCCCAATCGTCGATATCCTGGTAGTCGTTTTCTTTGCTCATGATGTACCTGCCTGATCAACACGTTCAAGGCAACCTGCGAGCGAGGTCGCGTTGGTATCGATCGACGGTCATGGCCAAGTCCTGCAGGCCATCATGGGTCCCGGGTGCGTTCCCGAGCCGGCGCCCCCGTCCGCGGGGATGACCAGCCGATTTCCGGCGCGTTATACCGCGTTTTTTCGGTCGGTCAAAGCAAATTGTTCATCGCGTCGAGGCGCGCCTGGGGCAGGCTTTGCAGGGACACAACAGTCGCTCTCGGAAAGACCCGAAAACGGGTTTGGCGAGGGCGTTCGGAGGATGGTGGGAAAGGGGGCGGGCGAAGCGGGGCGTCAGATCAGGTCGTGGTCGCGCAGTTTTTTGCGCAGCGTGCTGCGGTTGATGCCCAGGCAGGCGGCGGCCCGGCTCTGGTTGTGATCACAGCGCTCCAGCACGCGGGCGAGCAGGGGGCTCTCCACCTGCCCCATGACCAGCTGATAGAGGTTGCTGGGCTGATCCTCCTCGAAGGCATCCCAGAGGATGTCCAAGGCGTCGATGACGGTCTTGTGCATGTCGTGGTGGCAATCGGCCGCACGACGAGCGCTGCCGTTCAGAGAGGACTCGGCGGGATGAGAGGTGGCGGTGCTGGATGAGTCGGTCATTAGTCTTTTCAACAACGCGGCATGGGGGGGCGGACGGGACCACGAGACACCGGGACGAACGGATCACTCCGTGGTCGTCCCGTGTTCTCTAGATCGAGCGTTCCGCCGGCCGGTCAGGTGCTTACGTTGGCGGACGGACTCGTTACGCTGCGAAGCTCGGCCTCCCGCTGGTCAAGCCACCGGCGCTGGGACTCGAGGGTCTCCAGTCGGTTGAACTCCTTGCGCGTCCCTTCGTCAATCGGTAGCTGCGAAGAATACCACCCCCAGTGCTTCCTCGCGATGCGCACGCCCATCACATTTCCGTAATGGCGATAAATATTCTCGAATTGCTCGCGCACAAGGCCCATGACCTCGAGCGGTTCAGGGTCGGGCGGTACGGTACGGCTTTCCAGCGCGGCGCGAAGCTGAGCAAACAGCCAGGGACGACCGAAAGCGGCGCGACCGATCATCAGGCCGGCGGCACCGGTCGTCGCCAGCACCTCGAAGGCCCTGGCCACCGAGTCGATATCGCCGTTGGCCAGCACCGGGATATGCCGATCGGCGACCACCTGCGCGATGGTGTCGTATTCCGCCTCGCCGAGGTATTTCTGCGTCCGGGTGCGACCGTGAATCGAGAGCATCGCGATGCCGCTCTCCTCGGCAATCCGCGCGATCTCGGGGGCATTGCGCCAGGTGTCGTCCGGCCCGGTGCGCATCTTTAGCGTGACCGGGCAGGGCACGGCATTGACCGTCGCCTCCAGCAGCCGGGCGACCGTGTCGGGCTCGGCCATCAGCGCCGAGCCAGCCGCCTTGCGGCAGACCTTTTTTGCCGGGCAGCCGAGGTTGAGGTCGATCAGTTGCGCCCCGTCGCGGTAGGCCTGTTGCGCGGCCTGGGCGAGATCCTCGGGCTCGTTGCCCAGTAGCTGGACCGCGCGTGGCTCGGGATCGTCCGGGCGGATGCGGCGTTGCTCGCTCTTGCGGGTGTGCCGCAGCGCCGGCTTGCTGCTGACCATTTCGTTGATGACCAGTCCGGCGCCCTGATCGAAGCAGAGTTGGCGAAAGGGTCGGTCGGAGATGCCGGCCATGGGCGCGAGCGCCAGGGGAAAGTCGATCCGCAGGCGCTCGTCACGGCCGACCAGCTCGATCGGCGCGAGCCGCTGTCCGGGCGTGAACGCCGATCGCTTGTCAGGGTGTGCGGACGTCAAGGCGTTCGGGCAACCAGGTGACGATGTCCGGGAAGATCACCAGCAGGGCCAGCACGGCGATCTGGATCGCGATGAACGGCAGAACCCCACGATAGATCTGGGCGGTGCGAATGCTCGCCGGGGCCGCGCCGCGCAGATAGAACAGCGAAAAGCCGAACGGCGGGGTCAGGAAACTCGTCTGCAGGTTGACCGCGAGCAGGATGCCCAGCCAGATCGGGTCGATGCCCATCATGAGCAGCACGGGCGCGACGATCGGCACCACCACGAAGGTGATCTCGATGAAATCGAGCATGAAGCCGAGCAGGAACACGATCACCATGACGATCAGCAGGGCGGTCATCGCGCCGCCCGGTAGGTCCGAGAGCAGGTCGTGGACCATCTCGTCACCGCCAAAGCCGCGGAAGACCAGCGAGAAGATCGAGGCGCCGATAAAGATCATGAACACCATCGCCGTCACGCGCAGGGTGGCGGTCAGGCTGTCGTGGAGCACCGGGAAGGTCAGGCGTCGCTTGACCAGGGCCAGCAGCAGGGCGCCGACGGCACCGACGCCAGCCGCTTCGGTCGGCGTGGCGATCCCGCTCATGATCGAGCCGAGTACCAGCACGATGAGTGCGATCGGTGGGGCCAGGGCGAGCAGCAACCGGCTGATCGGCGCGCGATCGGCCAACTCCGCCTCGGACAAGCCCGGCACCCGCTCGGGCTGTCGCCAGGCGACGAACAGGATGTAGGCCGCGTAGGCACCCACCAGGATCAGCCCGGGGATCAGCGCCCCACTGAAAAGATCGCTTACCGCCACCGTCTCGGGCGCGAAGATACCCTGCTCGAGTTGCGCCTGGGTGTAGGCGTTGGAAAGCTGGTCGCCCAGCAGCACGAGAATGATCGAGGGTGGGATGATCTGCCCCAGGGTGCCGGCGGCGGCGACCGATCCGCTGGCCAGGCGCGGGTCGTAACCGCGCCGTAGCATGACCGGCAGGGCGATCAACCCCAGGGTTACCACCGTCGCACCGACGATGCCGGTGCTGGCGGCAAGGATGGCGCCGACCAGCATCATGGATAGTCCCAGCCCGCCCGGACGGCGGCCGAACAGGGCGCTCATGTTCTCGAGCAGGTCATCGGCGACGCGCGCCTTTTCCAAGAGCACGCCCATCAGCACGAACAGCGGTACGGCCACCAGCGTCTGGTTGAGCATGATGCCGAACAGGCGGTTGGGCATAGCGCCCATCAGGCCGTGATCGAACAGCCCGAGCAGGGTGCCGAGTCCGGCGAACAGCAATGACACTCCGGCGAGCACGAAGGCGACCGGAAAGCCGCTCATCAGCGCGGCGAAGATGGTCAACACCATCAGGAGCAGCAGCCATTCCATGCCTTACATGCCTTCCTTGATCGAGCCGTGTTCCGGTTCGGTGGGCCGCTGGTTGCGCAACACGGCCACGTGGCGCAACAGTTCGACCAGCCCCTGCCAGAACAGCAGGGCAGGCATCGCGATCAGCAGGGTCTTCAACAGATACAGCAGTGGGATGCCGCCGGGCTCGGGTGAGCCCTCGCGCAGGGCCCAGCTATTGCCGACGTACTCGAAACTGGAGAACGCGATAAACAGGCAGACCGGCCAGAGCAGCAGCACGACACCGATGATCTCGATCCAGGCGCGGGTCTTCAGCGAGGCGCTGCGCGAGAGCACGTCGACGCGGACGTGACCGTCGTGGCGGTAGGTGTAGCCCATGCCGAGCATGAACATCAGCGCGAACCAGTAGGTGATCGATTCGGAAAGCCACTGGTCGCTTTCGGACAAGCCGTAGCGCAGCGCCACCACGCCGAAGACGGTCAGCGTCAGGACCAGGCCCAGCCAGGCAACCAGTCGCCCGATCCATTCATTGAGCTGGTCCAGCCGGTCAACCAGTCGGCTCAGCCGGCAGGGTGATGCTGGTTGACTCATCAGCGCGTCTCCGCGGGCTGGTACGACGCGATCCATTCGCGGGTGTCGCTGCCGGCGGCGCGGTGCGCCTCAAGGATGCGACGAAACGGTGTCGGGTCCTTGATGTAGGTCATCTCGGCGTCGCGCGGGAAGTATTGATCCTGCATGCGCGAGACCCAGAACCGCAGGGCCGCGGCGCGCAGCAGGCCCGGCCAGGCCGCCCGCTCGGCTGCAGTGAATGGACGTTCGGCGAGATACCCGGCCAACAGCGCGTCACGCTCGGCGGCCCGTGATTGGCCGCGCTCGTCCACGCACCAGTCGTTCAGCGTTACCGCCAGGTCGTAGGCGAAGACGTCGGTGCAGGCGTAGTAGAGATCGATGATGCCGGTCAGTTCGCCGCTATCGAACAGGGCATTGTCACGAAACAGATCGGCGTGGATCGCCCCGCTGGGCAGCCCGGCGCGCGATTGGCCCTGTTGAAAGACGATCTCGTCGTCGAGTAGTGCGAGCTCGTCGTCGCTGGCCTTGCTGTGTAGTTGCTGGACAACGCCCTCGGCCCAGGCGAGATCGCGATCTGGGGCACGGTACTCCGGGAAATGGGCGGAAACGCGGTGAAAGCGCGCCAGCGTCCGCCCGATCTCCGCGCAGGCGGCCGTGTCCGGGTGGTCAAGCGAGGCCCCGGTCAGTCGCTGGACCAGGGCGGCCGGCTTGCCGTTGAGTTCGGTCAGGTAGGCCCCTTCACGGGTGGGCACCGGGTGGGCCGTGGGGATGTCGTGCTCGGCAAGATAGGCCATCAGGTCGAGAAAGAACGGCAGCTCGTCGGGGCTGTGATTCTCGAACAGGGTCAGCACAAAGCGCCCTTGGCTCGTGGTGACGAAGTAGTTGGTGTTCTCGATCCCGGCGGCAATGCCACGGTGCTCGACCAACTCACCGCAATCGAATTGGGTCAGGAAGGTGTCGAGCTGTTGGGTATCGACCTTGGTAAAAACCGACATGACGGTCTCGTTCGTTGCTGAAGTGTGGCGTGGCTCAGAGGTCGAGCAGCTTTTGCTGCTCTTCCTCGGTCGCCGTGACACCGCGGTTGCGGTAGAAATCGAAGATGGCGTCCACCGCCTCGTCGGCCGTGTCGCACAAGCTGAACAGGTGCATGTCGTCCGCCCCGATGGTCTTTTCGCCCAGAAGCTGGTCGCCGAACCAGTCAATCAGTCCCTGCCAGAAGGTTGTGCCCAGCATGACGATCGGAATACGGCGCGACTTGCCCGTCTGCACCAGGGTGAGGATCTCGGCGAGCTCGTCGAGAGTGCCGAAGCCGCCCGGCATCACCACGTAGGCCGACGCATGTTTGACGAACATCACCTTGCGGGCGAAGAAGTGCTGGAAATGCAGCGACACGTCCTGGAAGGCGTTGTCGTTCTGCTCGTGGGGCAGGGCGATGTTCAGACCCACACTAGGGGCGCCCCCAGCCTGCGCGCCCTTGTTGGCCGCCTCCATGAGGCCCGGCCCGCCGCCGGAGATCACCGAGAAACCGGCGTTGGAGAGCTTCTCCGCGACCTCGACGGTCAACTGGTACCAAGGATTGTCCTCGTCGTAGCGCGCCGAGCCGAAGATGCTCACCGCCGGCTCGATGCTGGCGAGCGTCTCGTAGCCGTGGACGAACTCGGCCATGATCTGGAAGACCTTCCACGACTCCTGCGAGAGCCGTTGGTTCTGATCTAGCCGGGTCGGATGGTTGGGTAGTTTTCTGCTCATGCAAAACCGCGCAAGACGAGGTGTCCCCGGGGTGGTCCCCTAAGGTATTCAGTGGGTGGTCAGTGGCTTTGGACCCGTCGGTGACGGGGCTGCCTGTGGCATAGTACCGGCCTGATATCCACGGAATTCAAAGGGGCAAATCCTACCATGTCCGACCGCAACGGACCCGTGATTCTCGTCGACGGCAGTTCCTTTCTCTTTCGCGCCTTCCACGCCCTCCCGCCGCTCACCGCGCCCGACGGCACGCCCACCGGGGCGATTCACGGCGTGGTCAACATGCTCCTCAAGATGCGTCGCGAGGCCGATCCCAGCCACATGGCGGTGGTGTTCGACGCGCCGGGCAAGACCTTTCGCGACGATATCTATCCCGACTACAAGGCCCACCGGCCACCGCTACCCGACGACCTGCGGGTGCAGATCGAGCCGGTGCACACCCTCGTCCGGGCGTTGGGTTTTCCGCTCCTGTGCATCGAGGGGGTGGAGGCGGATGACGTTATCGGCACGCTGATGCACGAGGCGCGCGAGAACGACGAGGAGGTGATCGTCGCCACGGCCGACAAGGATTTCGCCCAGTTGGTGGCGCCCAGCGTGACGCTGGTCAACACGATGAGCAACAAGACCACCGACGTCGCGGCCGTCGAGGAGAAGTACGGCATCACCCCGGCACAATTCATCGACTTTCTCGCACTGGTGGGGGACAAGGTCGACAACATCCCCGGCGTACCGGGGTGCGGCCCCAAGACGGCCACCAAGTGGATCAACCAGTACGGCTCGCTCGACGAGATCATCGCCCATGCCGAGGAGCTCAAAGGCAAGGTGGGTCAGTCGCTGCGTGACTCACTCGAGTTCCTGCCGACCAGCCGCGAACTGGTGACCATCCGCACCGATTGCGAACTTTCGGTCACGCTAAACGAGCTGGTGATCGAGCCGGCCGATGTGCAGATCGGGTTGGCGCTGGCCGACCGCTACGGGCTCAACTCGTTGCGCCGTTGGTTCGGCGAACAGGGACTCGAGGAAGGCGAGTCGGTCACCGAGACGGCCGAACGTCCCGAAGCCAGGTACCACACGGTGACCGATCTCGACACGCTGGACGCCTGGATCACGCGGATTGAGGCGTCCCCGCGCGTGGCCTTCGATACCGAGACCAATTCGCTCGAGCCGATGCAGATGGCGGTGGTCGGGCTGTCGTTCGCGATCGATCCCCACGAGGCGATCTACGTGCCATTGGTGCATGTGGATGCCCACGGGGAACGGATCGAGCCGCAGTTGGATCGCGACACGGTGCTCGCCCGACTCAAACACTGGCTGGAAGACGAGCGTCCCACCAAGATCCTGCAGAACGCCAAGTTCGACATGCACGCGCTCGCCAATCACGGCATCGCCCTGCGCGGGCTGGTGGACGACAGCATGCTCGAGTCCTATGTGCTCGATCCGACCGCCTCGCGCCACGACATGGACACGCTGGCCTCCCGGGAGTTGGCGCACCAGACGACCACCTTCGAGCAGGTGGCGGGCAAGGGCGCCAAGCAACTGACCTTCGATCAGGTCGCGATTGACGTGGCCGGCCCGTACGCCGCCGAGGACGCCGACATCACGCTGCAACTGGCCGACCGCCTACGGGCGCAGTTGGCCGAGGTGCCCAGCCTGATGATGGTCTACGAGGAGATCGAGCGCCCGCTGGTGCCGGTCCTGTTCACCATGGAGCGTGCCGGCGTGGCGATCGACAGCGAGCAGCTGGCGCGCCAGGGGAAGGCCATCGCCGAACGGATCGCCACGATCGAGAGTGAGGCCCAGGAGGTCGCCGGCGAGGCCTTCAACCTCGGCTCGACCAAGCAGCTCAAGGCGATCCTCTACGAGCGCATGGGCCTGCCGGTGAAGGTCAAGACGCCCAAGGGCGAGCCGTCCACCAACGAAGAGGCCTTGTCTGCGCTGGTCGACGAGCATCCGTTGGCGCAATTGATCCTCGACTATCGTGGCCTGACCAAGCTCAAGAGCACCTACATTGACCGGCTGCCCGAGCGCATCGACCCCACGACGGGTCGGGTTCACAGCATGTTCCACCAGGCGGTAACCGCCACCGGGCGCCTATCGTCATCGAATCCCAACCTGCAGAACATCCCGGTGCGTACCGAGGAGGGGCGGCGCATCCGCAAGGCGTTTGTCGCCACGCCCGGTCACAAGCTGATTTCGGCGGACTACTCGCAGATCGAGCTGCGCATCATGGCGCACCTGTCGGGTGACGAGGGATTGCTGTCGGCCTTCGAGCATGGCGAGGACATCCACCGGGCCACCGCCCGTGAGGTGTTCGCCGACGGTGGCGAGGTAAACGACGACCAGCGCCGCGCGGCCAAGGCGATCAACTTCGGCCTGATCTACGGCATGTCGGCCTTCGGGCTGGCGCGCCAGATTGGGGTGGGGCGGACCGAGGCGCAGGCTTACATCGATCGCTACTTCGCCCGTTATCCCGGCGTGGCGCGCTACATGGACGAGACCCGCCGGCAGGCCCACGAACGCGGTTTTGTCGAGACGGTCTTCGGTCGGCGGTTGTATCTGCCCGAACTCAAGAGCCGCAACGGCCAGCGCCGGCAGTACGCCGAGCGCACGGCGATCAACGCCCCGATGCAGGGCACGGCCGCCGACATCATCAAGCGGGCCATGCTGGCCCTGTACGAGAGCGTCGTGGTGCCCGGCCGCGCCCGGATGATCATCCAGGTGCACGACGAACTGATCTTCGAGGCGCCGACCGATGTGGCCCAGTCAGTGGCCGACGAGATCGAGCAAACCATGATCGCCGCGGGTGAGCTGCGGGTGCCGCTGGAAGTGGGCATCGGCATCGGTGAGAGTTGGGACGAGGCGCATTGATGTCGAGGCCTAAGTCCCTTCTCGTTGGCAACACCGGGCCGGTGGTTTAGAGAGGCGCTGTCCGACTTGCCCGGGAGTTGGGGATCAATGCAAAAAGCCCGCTGTCGCATTGCGCGCCAGCGGGCTTTCTCGTTCTCGCCTGTGTCCTGAAACGTCAGTCGCCCTGGCGGTCGGGCTTGAGTTCGGGAATCGGGTAGGGGGGGATCTTCCCGTGCATGAATTCGCCGTCCCAGTAGTCCTCGTCGAAGGGACGGGAGAAGACGAAGCCCTGGATCTGCAGGCGACTGCCGAACTTGCGCAGTTCGATCAGTTGTTGCTGGGTTTCGACCCCTTCGACGACCACCTCGAACTCGAGCTTCTCGGCCATGGCAAGGATGGATCCGAGCAGCTTGCGGGCATCCTCGCTGTGTTCGATTTCGTCGACGAACTGCTTGTCGATCTTGAGTTTCGAGATCGGCAGGTTGTTGAGATAGGCCAGCGAGGAATGCCCGGTGCCGAAGTCGTCGATGGCGATGGCAAAGCCATGCATCGCCAGCTGGTGCAGCCGTTCGGCCAGCAGGGTCGGATCGGAACCGAAGTCGCTCTCGGTGATCTCGAGCACGATCGATGAGGTGGGCAGACTGGCGACCTTGGCCAGATGGATCAGTCGTTCCTCGACCTTGTCGAGCAGCAACAGCTGCGGTGGCACGTTGATGGAGATAGTGAGCTCCTGGCCTGCCTGACGCTGCCAGTCCGCCACGCGCCGACAGGCGTTGTTGAGCGCCCATTCAGTGAACTCGCCGATCAGGTTGTGTTCCTCGGCCAGCGGGATGAACTCGGCTGGAGAGATCCAGTCGCCGCGATAGCGCCAGCGCATCAGCGCCTCGAAGCCCATCAGCGTGCCGCTGGAAAGCGAAACCTGCGGCTGGTAATGCACCCGCATTTCGCGATTGCCGAGTGCCTTGCCCAGCGCCTGGGTCAGTTCGAAGCGCCGTTGTGCCGCGTGCGTATGGCCTTCGGCGTGGCCGATGATGCGATTGCCGCCCTCGGCCTTGGCCTGGGAGAGCCCGTTGTCGGTAATGCGCAGTAATTCCTCGGCGGTCTGGCCCTCGGCCGGGAACTGGGCGGAGGTGACGCTGGCGCGGATGTCCAGGCGGTAACCGGCCAGTTCCACGCGCCGGGTGATGTGGGCATGGGCCTGGCGCATGATCTCCTCGACTGCCGTTTCGAGCTCGGCGACATTGTCCGCGAACACCAGGAAGGCGAACTCGTCACCGTCGATGCGCGCGAGCAAGGACCGAGGCTCGGTGATCTCGGCCAGGCGATCGCCCATGACCCGCAGGATGCGGTCACCGAACCGCCGTCCCAGCGCCTCGTTGAATGCCGTGAAGCCGTCCAGGCCGAGGGCAACCAGGGCGAAGGGCTGATCCGGGTCGGTCTGGATCTGGGTATCGACCTGCTGTACGAAGTAGCCTCGGTTGAGCCGGTCGGTGACCGCATCCTGGCGGGCCAGTGCGAGGACCTCGTTCTCTCGGGCACGGATTTCGGTGTGATCATTGATCACCACGATCACATGACCGCGTTTCTCCCGTGGCTCGCCGACCAGACGGATGGAAACCAGCGCGATCAGCGTTTTGCCGTCTTCCGGACGGGTGAAATCGACCTCGCTGCGCCATTCGCCTTGTTCGAGGACGTGTTTCCAGATCGGTGCAATCACGTGGCTGGGCTGGTCGAGCAGGATCTCGAGCAGCGGTCGTTCGGCCAGTTGCGTGGTGGTCAAGGACAGCAACGACTCGGCCGCCGGGTTGGCGCGGCGGACGAATCCCTGAATGTCGGTGACGAGTACCGCCTCCTGTACCTCGTCGAAGACCGAGGCGGTCAGGGTGAGCGACTCCTCGGCACGCCGGCGACTCAGCGATTCCTTGTCGTGTTTCTTGAGCATCGCCTGGAGTTGCTCGCGGGAATTCGACAGGCTGACCAGCGAGCTTCGGAACTGCTGGACGGCGCGGGCGATCCGCCCCAGCTGATCGCGGCGTTTTTGGTGGGGCCCGGCGCTGGCCTGCTGGCCGGCGACGATGCGCTCGGTGATCTCGGCCAATTGGCGGATTTGGCGGTTGGTCAGCCAGAGCACCAGCACCAGGAGCAGGGCCTGCAGCGCAACGAAGACGATCAGTACCAGCTGGTAATTCTCGGTGACCGCGGCGTTGGCGCCCCGGATGGCGCGCATGGTCTCTTCGAGTTCATCATTGGCCCCGTCGATCAGCCCGCCGAACCCGGTGGTCATGATGGCGGCCCGTTGTTCGGCCAGCCGCGTCTGGATGCGTGCTACCTCGTCGCGCTGGGCCGAGGCGACGGTCTCGTTCGCTTCGACCAGGCTGCGCGCCTGGGCTTCGATCGAATCGGCGAGCCGGTTAATCGCCCCGGGATGGTTTTCCCGCAGTGGAGCGAGTGCCACGCTGCCGCGTATGGCGGAGGCGATCTGGGTAAGTTCGGTGCGCAGATCCGAGACATCGCGGCGAGCCCCCGGCGCGAATCCGGAGACCTCGCGTTCGACCTTGGCCGCGATGCTCGCGTACTCGTTACGGATCTGCTCGATCGACTTGTGCGTCTCGACAAAGCCGTGGCTGGCATCGGCGAAGGTCTCGACGTTCGATTGGGCCAGACTGCCGAGGTAGAAGACCAGGCCGACACTCAGGGCGAGCTGGGCGAGGATGAACAGCAGAAATTGTAGCGGCAGGGGGAGCAGTCGCATTCGGGTCGTCCTGATTCCGAGTGGATTTACCGTCTAGGTTCCAGTCAAACGGCGTGCGCAAAGTTTCGCCCAAGGCCCTCGCCGAGTCCAGCGGCGATCGGCTGAACCCGGGCCAGCAGTTCGATCGGTGTCATCGGTTCGCGTTCACCAGCGCCCCAGACCACCCCCGGCCAGGCCGGGTCGTCGGCGAATCGGACCACGCAATGCAGGTGGAGCTGATCGACCAGGTTGCCGATCGCACCGACGTTGAGCCGATCCGGGTGATAGAGGCGCTCGAGGGTCTCGCTCAATGCCTGGAGACCGCGAAGCGCCTCCTCGCGCCAGTCGGGCGGGAGGTGATGCAGTTGCTCGGCGTTAGGACACATCGGCACGATCAGGGTCCAGATGAATCGCCGGTCGTTGATCAGTCGGTACTGCAGCCGGCCGTGATTGAGCAGCGGGACACTGTCGGCCATGAGGCGTGGGTGCAGGTGCCAGTCCGAGTCGGTCCGGGGGGAGTCGGTCATCGCGTGTCTCCCGGGTTGGCCGGCAGTTCCAACACCAGATCGACGCGGCGGTTCTCGGCGCGGCCGGTGTCGGTGTCATTGGTGGCGATCGGCTGGGTGTCGGCCAGGCCCACGGCGTGTAGACGGCGCGGGCGGATGCCCGCCTCGATCAATTCGCGGACCACGGCCGCGGCCCGGGCCGCGGACAATTCCCAGTTCGAGGGGTAGCGCCAGGTCTGGATGGGCCGGTTGTCGGTATGGCCTTCGACGGTGATTTGGTAGTCACTGTCGGCAAGGCGTTCGGCCAGCCGCGACAGCAGGTCGCCGCCCGCCCCCGAGAGGCCGGCCTCGCCGGTGGGAAAGAGGATGTTGTCCTTGACCCGCAATTGCACCCGGTCGGCGATCGTCGAAACCTCGACGTCGTCGCCCATGTCCTCGAATTGTCCGGCCAAGGCCCGGGCCTGGTCGCCGGCCCAGTCATCCGCTTGGTCACCCGGCTGGGCAGCCGGGTCGCTAACATCCGAAACCATGGTCGCGCCGGCCGTTGTATCAGGTACGTCCCGGTGGGACTCGGCATCACCGGGTTCGGCGAACAATTTCTCGTGACGTTGACCGATCAGGGCATCGCCGCTGGCGGTGCGGGCGTCCGGGTTCGGCCTGTCACCGCCGAGGATTATCTCGGGCGGGTCGGTGTCGCCGGTGGCGTCACTGGCTGCCGGCCGATCGGTGTTCGCCGGCTGGTCGGCCTGCGCGCCGCTGCCCGGCTCGATCGGGTTCTGTGCCTTGTGCTGGTAGGCATACGCGGCGAGCAAGACGAACAGGGTCAGTAGCAGGGTCATCAGGTCGACCATTGTCAGCAGCCAGTAGTTCTGATCGTCCTCGACTTGGCTAACGTCCGGCTCCCAGCCCTCGCTCCATGGCCGGCCCCCGTCACGGGCGGCCGCGGCCACGCGCGCTTCCTGAAGCTCGAGTTCCTGGGCGCTGGGGTCGGCGCTCACGCTGTTCACTCGCTTGCTTGCCTCGGTCGGCGGCGCGGACTCTCGCTCCGGCCACTGGTTCGACCCTTGGCACGATTGCTTTGGGCACGTTTTTGGCGATCGCCGTCGCGCAGTTCGTCCTCGCTCTGCGCGAGGAACGAGCCCAGCGTCTCGCGGATGAAGGCCGGCGAGCGTTGTTCCTGCATCAGCAGCACGCCTTCGACCATCATGTTCATCAGCATCACGCGTTGCTCGGTACGCCGCTCGAGCTTGAGTGCGATCGGCTTGAACAGCATGTTCGACAAGAGGATGCCGTAGAGCGTCGTGATCAGCGCCAGCGCCATGTTGGTACCGATGGCGGCAAACTGGTCGGCATCCATGGCCGACAGCATGTTGATCAGCCCGAGCAGGGTGCCGAGCATGCCGAAGGCCGGCGCAAAGGTTGCCATGGTGCGGAAGATCTGGGCCTCAGCCCGTTCGCGGGCCCGCATGCGGGAGATGCGCCACTGCATCAGGGTGATCAGATCCTCGGAGGACGCCCCGTCGAGCACCATCTGCATGCCCGAACGCAGGAAGGGATTTTTGATGTGGTCGAGCTTTTCGTCGGCCCGGGTGATCTGGCCCTGAAGCTTGAGCTTGGAAACCTCGACCAGTTCGTTGATGTCGCGCTCGGCGTAGAGACGCTCGTTCTTGAGCACGATGGCGAATACGCGGAAGACGCGCAGCACTTCGTGCAGCGGATAGCTCACCAGGGTGGCCGCCACCGTGCCGCCGACCACCAGCAACAGGCCCGGCAGGTTGAGGAAGTTGGAGGGATCCTCGGCGGAGAGGCCAATGGCGGCAACCACGATGGCCAGGCCGGAGAACATGCCGAGTAGCGTGCTGGGATTCAAAAGTCTCGATCCTCGAGGATTGATGATGCCGGAAACCAGGTCGTCGGAGGCAAACAGACGGAAACGACAAAGGCCACGAGCAACGGCGTCAGGCCGAACGATAGCATTCTCGTCGGGGGTCTCCGAGCCGGCTTGCGCGGGCCAGGTGATCGTCAGGTGATCGTCAGGTAATCGCCCGGATGATCGGCCGGATGATCGGCCGGGGCGATTGCCTGATGCCGACGGCGGTCTGGTTCACTCGTATGGGGCGGTTATCTTTATCATCGACCGATGGGGCATATTCTTGAGCCCTGACGTCACGTCAATGGCACAAAGGAGATCCAATGTGGAGCTGATTGATACCCATTGCCATTTGGAGGCGGCCGCGTTCGTCGATGATCTCGACGAGGTGCTCAGTCACGCGCTTGCCAACGGGGTCGCCGGGATGGTGGCAGTGGGGGTGTCTCCCGCCGACTTTGCCGATCAGTGTCAGGCCATGGCCAAGGCCCGCGCCGTCGGGCTGTCTGCGTGGGGGGCGTTTGGCACGCACCCGTGGTGGAGTGATCGGGTGGGTGTCGATGAGGCCCTGGCGGGCCTGGATCGTCAGTGGCAATCGGACGAGCGGCCCATCGCGGTGGGCGAGATCGGTCTGGACTTCGCGCAGTCGGGCCTTGAGTCCGACGTGCAGAACGCGCTGTTCACCGCGCAGCTCGACTGGGCCGCCGAGCGGGACCTGCCGGTGATCCTGCATGAGCGCAAGTCCGCCGATCGATTGCTCTATTGGCTGCGACGTCATCGCCATGCCGGTGGCGTGGTTCACGGGTTCACCGGCTCGACTCAGCAGGCGGAAGTTTTCATCGAGCAGGGATTTCACATCGGCGTGGGCGGGGCGATCACGCATCCTGGTGCCCATCGCATGCACCGGATGATAAGCGAGTTGCCGCTCGATGCGCTGGTGCTGGAAACGGATGCCCCCAACCAGCCCGGGCACGATCATCGTGGCGAGCGCAATCTGCCCGGGTATCTGCCCGAGAACTTGGCGAGCCTGGCCCACTTGCGCGGGATGGAGCCGGATCAATTGCTCGAATCCATCAATCGCAACACCCGGCAATTGTTCAAGGGCCGGCTTGGCTACAATGCCGCCTCAAACAATTCGACCGAGCCAAGGTGACTGCCATTAATCCCGTCGACGAACGTACCGAACTGCTCATCGGAGAGGAGGGTCTCCAACGCTTGCGTGCCGCGACCGTGCTGGTCGCCGGATTGGGCGGCGTAGGTGGAGCCGCCGCCGAGTCCCTGGCGCGCGCCGGGGTGGGGCGGTTGATCCTGTTGGACCACGACCAGTTCGCCGCCTCCAATCTCAACCGCCAATTGTTGGCCACCGGCGAGGTGATCGGGCGGGGCAAGGCCGCGGTGGCGGTCGAGCGGCTGGCCTCGATTCGGGACGATATCGAACTCGTCCCCAGTCCGGATTTTCTCGACGTCTCGGGGGTGGAAGCATTCCTCGAGACGCATCAACCGGATTTCGTCGCGGACTGTATCGACTCGATCGCGGTCAAGGCACGCCTGTTGGCCGTTTGTCGAGAGCAGGGGCGGGGCACGTTCACCGCTCTGGGGGCCGGCAACCGCCTCGATCCGCGCCAGATGCAGGTTGGGCGACTCGATCAGGTACATGGCTGTGGATTGGGGTCGGTGCTGCGTCGCAAACTGAGAAAGGCGGGCGCGCCGGTGGATTTCCCGGTGGTCTATTCGACCGAAACCCCGCGCAAGCCCGCGCCCCACGAACCCACCGACGACGGCAGCCAGCCGCGTGCGGTCAACGGCACCATCAGCTACCTGCCCAACCTGTTCGGCCACATGGTGGCCGGCGAGATCATCCGTCGGCTGCTGGAAGGAGAAGGCTGAGCGCCTCCCGGGCGATCACGGCTCGCGCAGGAATACCCGCCGACCGTTGACCCAGGTGGTCTCGACCCGGTGGGCAAAGTCCCAGCCGACAAACGGGGTGTTCTCGCCGGCGCTCGCCATGCCGATCGAGCCGAGGCTCCACATGGCATCCGGGTCGATCAGCGCCAGATCGGCGCGCTGGCCCACGGCGATCGAGCCGGCATCGGACAGGCCGAACAGGGCGGCGGGGCGCGTGGTCAGTGCATCGATGGCGCGTTCGAAGTCGAGCACGTCTTCCTCGACCAGCTTGAGTACCAGTGGCAGCAGGGTCTCGAGGCCGGAGATGCCGGGCTCGGTCTCCGGGAAGGGGGCGAGCTTGGCATCGGGTTCGTGTGGCTGGTGATCGGAGACGACCGTGTCGATCAGGCCCTCGGCGAGCCCGCGGCGCAGCGCGTCGCGATCCCGAATGGACCGCAGCGGCGGGATGACGTGGGCATTGGGGTCAAGCGCGTCGGTGTCCATCTCGGTGAGCCAGAGGTGATGCGCGGACACACCCGCGGTGATCGGCAGCCCATCGGCCTTGGCCCGCTCGATCAGCTTGAGTGCCGCGGCCGAGGAGAGCTGCGGCACGTGCACACGGGCGCCGGTCTCGCTGATCATGGCGATCAGTTGCGCGAGTGGTGCGGTCTCGGCGGAAACCGGCAGCCCCGGCAGGCCGAGGCGGGTGGCCACGGCGCCATCGTGGGCGCAGCCCCGTTCGGACAATGACGGGTCGAGTGGCTGGAGCAGCACCTGTAGATCGAAGGTCGCGGCGTACTCCAGTGCCCGCCGCATCAGGCGCAGGTCGTGGAACGGGTAGTGCGCATTCGAGATGGCGACACAACCGCCGGCGTCGAGTGCCGCCATTTCGGCGAGCAACTCGCCATCGAGGTGCTGGGTCATCGCGCCGATGGCGACCACCCGGGCGCGGCCGGCCAGCTGGGCGCGGCGCTTGATGTAGCGCGCCACCGCGACGGTATCGAGTACCGGAACGGTGTCGGGCGGCATCACCACGGTGGTGATGCCGCCGGCAACCGCGGCCGCGCTCTCGGTGGCGATGCTGGCCTTGTGCTCCTGGCCGGGTTCGCGCAGGCGCGCCCAGCCGTCGATCACGCCGGGAATCAGCCAGTGACCCTCGGCACAGACGTGCTCGGCCGTATCCTGCGGCCAGTCGTCGGGGGCCTCGCCGATACCGACGATGCGGCCGCCGCCGAGGTAGATGTCGCTGGTGGTGTCGAGGCCACTGGACGGATCACGCAGCCGGGCACCGCGGATGACCCAGTGATCGCAGTCGAGTCCCGGGCGACAACCTTCCGGATGGCGCACCGGGTCGTGGTCGATGCCGAGGTTTTCCGGTGCGTCCTTCATGCGTTCTCTCCCCGGTTGGCGCTCATGCACAGGCTCATCACCGCCATGCGCACCCCGATGCCGTTGGATACCTGCTCGAGAATCACCGATTGCGGGCCATCGGCCACCGATGATTCGATTTCCACGCCGCGATTGGCCGGACCCGGATGCATGACGATCGCATCGGGCTTGGCCCAGGCGAGCTTCTCCTCGGTCAGGCCGTAGAGGCGGTAGAACTCCTCTTCGCTGGGCAGCAGGCCCGCCTCCATGCGCTCGCGCTGCAGGCGGAGCATGATGACCACGTCGACGTCCTTGAGGCCCTCGCGCATGTCGTGGAACACGCGCACGCCGAGTTTCTCGACGTGGGTGGGGAGCAAGGTGCGTGGGGCGATCACGCGCAGTTCACCCACATTGAGCGAGTTGAGCACGTGCATCTGCGAGCGGGCCACCCGGGAATGGCGGATGTCGCCGACGATCGCGACCCGCAGGGACGTGAAATCCCCCTTGTGCCGACGGATGGTGAAGGCGTCGAGCAGTGCCTGTGTCGGATGCGAATGCCAGCCGTCGCCGGCATTGAGTACCGAGACGTGCGGGGCGACGTGACGAGCGATGAAATGTGCGGCGCCGGACTGGTCGTGGCGCACGACGAACATGTCGGCCTGCATCGCCTCGATATTGCGGAGCGTGTCGAGCAGGCTTTCGCCCTTCTTGGTCGCCGAGGTCGCGAGATTGAGGTTGAGGACGTCGGCAGACAAGCGCTTGGCGGCGAGCTCGAAGGTGGTGCGGGTCCGGGTCGAGGACTCGAAGAACAGGTTGACCACGGTCCGCCCACGCAGTAGCGGCACCTTCTTGATCTCGCGATCGGTGACCGAGACGAAACCCTCGGCGGTATCGAGGATGCGCGTGATCCACTGCGGCCCGAGCCCCTCGATGGTCAGCAGGTGGCGCAGGCGGCCCTGATCGTCGAACTGGATCGCCCAAGGGTCCGGGGCGAACTTCGGGATCTTGGGGCGGACGAATTTCACGGCCATGGCGCTCAGCTCTCCTTGCTGGTGACGAGGCGGGCGGTCATCGGGTCCGGCCCGTCGACGTGGATCTGCTCGTCGGGACCGAGGTTCAGCTCCTGGCCCGCCCAGTCGGCGCAGATCGGCAGTTCGCGGCCGTCGCGCTGGTAGAGCACCGCCAGGGCAATCCGGCGGGGTCGGCCGTAGTCGAACAGCTCGTTCATCGCCGCGCGCACGGTGCGCCCGGTGAACAGCACGTCGTCGACCAGGATGATATCGCGACCATCGACATCCACCGACAGGTCCGAGGGGCTGACCTGCGGGTGCAGGCCGAGGGTGTTGAAATCATCACGATAGAAGGTGATGTTCAAGCGCCCCAGCGGCTCGCTGCAGCCCAGTGCCCGGTGCAGGGCATCGGCCACCCAGACCCCGCCGGTGTGAATGCCGATGATCAGCGGATCGACCAGCGCGCCCTCCTGCCGATCCGAGCGGATCTGGGCCTCGAGCCGTTCGATGGCCTCGTTCACGGGCAGCAGGCGGTCGGTCTGTGTCATCGCTGGGGAGTCCGGGAGCAGTTGGTGGGGACGAATTGTATCAATGCCGCGACGTGGCGGGAGAGTCGACCAGGTTTTGCGTGACCTCGGCCTTGGTGACGGTCTCGATCGAACGCGGCGCCGGCAGGATAAAGAAGGTATCGAGGATGACGGCCGCTGCCATGGCGTCGATCTGGCCCTGATCGCGTTCGACGGCACGGCGACCCAGACGATTGACCAGCCGCTCGGCGGCCTGTTCGGAGCTCAGGCGTTCATCGATGACGAACACCGGCAGGCCGCGGCGCTCACGCAGGCGATTGCCAAAACGGCGGATGGCGGCGGCTTGCGGGTAACAGCGTCCCGTGTCGTCGATGGGCCAGCCCAGCACCAGCGCGCTGGGTTGCCACTCGTCGATCAGCGCCTCGATCGCGGTCCAGTCGATCTGGTCGGCGTTGCGGTTGTGCAGGGTCGTGAGCGGACGCCCGGTGCCGATGCGCCGGTCGCCCACGGCGATGCCGATGCGCCACTCGCCGTAATCGAAACCGAGTACCAGGGAGCCGACACTCATCGATCCTTGCGTCGGCGAATCGGGCCCCACTTCGGTCATCAGGCGTGGCCGGACTCGCCGGAGAGCAGGTTGATGTCGATACCGAGTTGGCTCGCCGCGGTCGTCCAGCGTTCCTCGATCGGCTGATCGAACAGGATTTCCTCGGTGGCCTCGACGTTGAGCCAGCTGTTCTCGGCAATCTCGTGATCGATCTGTTCGCGGCTCCAGCCGGAGTAGCCGAGCGCGACGATGACTTGTTTCGGGCCCGCGCCGTCGGCCAGCGCCTGGAGGATGTCCTTCGAGGTGGTCAGGCCGATGCGGTCAGTCACTTCCAGGGTCGACTCCCAGCCGCCGTGGGGCGCGTGCAGGACGAAGCCCCGTTCGAGCGCGATCGGCCCGCCCATGAATACCTGTTGACCGCGCACGTCGGGATCGGTGCAGGTGATGCTCATGTGGTCGAGGATGTCGCCGAGGTCGAGCTCCAGCGGGCGGTTGATGGTGATACCCATCACGCCCTCGTCGTTGTCTTCGCAGATGTACGTCACGCTGTGGCTGAAGTTGGGATCCTCCAGGTTGGGCATGGCGATCAGGAGCTGGTTGGTCAGCGAGCTGTTTTCTTGCATGGTCTCCCCAGTGTTGGTGGCGGGCGCGTCGCCTTCAAGCGCTAAGGAGGCAAGCGCTGAAGGCCCGGGGCCTCTCGCCTTAGCGGCTCGTTCCGCCGCGGCGGTTGGGCGCGGCACCGGCCTTGCGTCGCGAGGTGGCCGGCTTGATGGTCGTTTCGCGTTTGAGCGAGTGACTGACCGGGCCCGCACTCTTGTCGCCCCCGCCGCGGCGGGGCTTGGCGCCCTTGCTGTCACGCACCGACTGGCCGGCCTTGAACGGCTTGTGGGCGCGGCGCGCGTCGTGGCGTCCCAGCGTCTTTTGCCGGTTCTCGGCCTTGAGGCCCACCAGTTCGGCGAGGGCGCCCTGAACGTCGGGTTCGAGTTCCTGGACCTTGCCGGGCCGCAGGCGTGGCGGCAGGGTGACCCCGGCGTAGCTGATGCGGATCAGCCTGGATACCGCCCCATTGACGGACTCGATCATGCGGCGCACCTCGCGGTTGCGCCCCTCGTGCAAGGTGACGTGGTACCAGTGATTTTGCCCCTGGCCGCCGGCATCGGCCAGGCGCTTGAAGCTGGCCGGGCCGTCGTCGAGTTCGACCCCCGCAAGCAGTTGTTTCTGCTGTTCGTCGCTCAGGCCACCGAACACGCGAACGGCGTAGGTGCGCTCGATGCCGTAGCTCGGGTGCATCAGACGGTTGGCGAGCTCGCCGTCGTTGGTCACCAGCAGCAGGCCGCTGGTATTGAAGTCGAGTCGACCGACCGTGATCCAGCGCCCCTCGCGGATCGGAGGCAGGTTCTCGGCGACGGTGGGACGACCTTGGGGGTCGTGATTGGCGCTGATCTGCCCCTCGGGCTTGTGGTAGATCAACACGCGGCGGACCGGCCGCACGTCGGGTACCTGGATGCGTCGGTCACCCATTTCGATGATGTCGCCGGGCCCGGCCTGGTCGCCCAGGCTCGCGGTCTGGCCGTTGACGCTGACCGCGCCCTCGGCAATCCAGTTCTCGATCTTGCGACGCGAGCCCAGCCCCATGGCCGCGAGGACCTTTTGCAAGCGCTGTTTTTCCATGGGCATCTCCTCGTGTCGCGGTTGTCCGCGTGGGTTGCTTTTGCCGGCGTGGTCGAGGCGCGCGGCAATCGCCATAAAAAGGTCCGGTATTCTATCAGGTTCGTCTCGTTCGACCGACGCAACTGAGTGCTGGTGAGGCGGGCGGTGGAAACCTCGCCGACGCGGATGGACGGGGGGTGCGGTTTGCGCCTACGCTTGAGCAGCGTCGTTGTTAGCGTTTGCACCAATTGTCTCGTGCCGGGGCGGGAATCCCCGGTGGTAATGACCTGCGCTGACGCCGTCGATACTTCCCGTCCGATCAAGCCACCGAGATCGCCCGGTTCATGCCAGAAAAAGGATCTTCCGTGAATGCGCCGCCGCGCGTCGCCCTCGACCGGGGCGATGAGGATGTGTGGCATCTGCATCTGACCGGTGAATGGACCCTGGCGCAGTCCGACGCCCTCTCGGCAATCGATCGGTCATTATCTGCCGGGTTCAGTGGCTCGGACGAGTCCGGCATGACGGTTCGGGTTGAGGGGGAACTTGACGCACTCGACAGCGCCGGGGCACTGAGGCTTGCCCGGATCGTCGATCACTTGGAGCAGGCCGGGGCGTCGGTGGATCTCGGGGAGCTTCCTCAGAGGCAGCGCAACCTGATCGAGTTGCTCAAGGGGCGGTTGCCGCCACCCAAGGCACCTCGACCGCCGCGCGAGGGCGTGCTGGCGAAAATCGGCCGGGCGAGCGTCGCCAAGTTTACCGAGGGCAATGCCTTTCTCGCGTTCATCGGCGAACTGGTGGTGCGCGGTGGCAAGCTGATCGCGTTCCCCTGGCGTATCCGCTGGCGTGAGGTGGTGGCCGAAATCGAGGCCGCCGGGTTGCGGGCGCTGGGTATTGTCGGCCTGTTGTCGTTCCTGGTCGGGATGGTGATGGCCTACCAGGCCGGCGCGACCCTGGCCGATTTCGGTGCCAATATCCTGATCGTCAACCTGGTTGCCATCATCACACTGCGCGAGATGGGGCCGCTACTGACCGCCATCATCGTCGCCGGACGGACGGGGTCCTCGTATACCGCCCAACTGGGGACGATGCGGATCACCGAAGAGATCGACGCGCTGCGATCGATCGGTATTTCGCCGTTCGATATTCTCATTCTGCCCAAGATCATCGCCCTGATGGTGGTGCTGCCCCTGTTGACGGTGTTTGCCAACCTGATGGGGTTGTTGGGGGGCGCGGTGGTCGCGGCCTACAGCTTCGACGTGAGCTTCTCGGTCTATTTCGATCGCTTGCCGGAGGTGGTCGACCTGACCACCCTGATGCTCGGGCTGATCAAGACGCCGGTATTCGCCATCGCGATCGCGTTGGTCGGCTGCATGCAGGGGATGCGGGTGGCCGGCAGCGCGTTGGCCGTGGGTCGGGCGACCACGGTGAGCGTGGTACAGGCCACCTTCCTGGTGATCGTGATCGATGCCGCGTTCTCCGTGCTCTTCAACCTGATGGGATATTGACTGGCGATGGCGTCCCACAACCACAGCCCAGCGCAGAGCGAATCGATGGCGCCGGTTGCCCGTCTGATCGGCATTCGCAATTGCTTTGGCAAGGAGTGCGTCCACGAGGACCTGGACCTCGAGCTGCCGCCGGGACGCATCATCTCGCTGGTCGGCGGGTCGGGGAGCGGCAAGACGGTCCTGTTGCGCACCCTGTCGATGCTGCGGCACCCCGATGCGGGGCAATTGGAGCTGTTTGGCGAGAATGCCCTCGAGGTGGGTGAACGGGCTCAACGTGATTTGCGGCGGCGGATTGGGCTGTTGTTCCAGGGCGGGGCGTTGTTCACCGCCCTGACGGTGCTGGAAAATGTCATGCTGCCACTGCGTGAACACACCTCGATTCGTGGACGCTGGCTGGAAGAACTGGCAATGAGCAAGGTGCTGCTTGCCGGCCTGCCGGCCGATAGCGCTGTCAAGTATCCGGCCGAACTCTCCGGTGGCATGGTCAAGCGCGCTGCCCTGGCACGTGCGCTGGCGCTTGATCCGCGTCTGCTGATCCTTGATGAGCCCACGTCGGGGCTTGATCCGATCGCGGCGGCGGGGTTTGATGACCTGATCCGCGAGCTGACCGATTCGCTCGGGCTGACGGTCATACAGGCCACCCATGACCTCGATTCGATCTGGCGTGGTTCGGACGCGGTGGCGTTTCTGGCTCGAAAGCGCGTGCTGGCCTTCGCCCCCGCGGCCGATCTGGCGCAACGCGACGAGCCGGAGCTGATTGCCTATTTCCGCGGCAGTCGGTCGGCGGAGTATGCCAAACTCGAAGCGAGTCAGCCGGGAACAAATCGGGGGAGCACCTAGGGCGCGGTCATGGAATCGAAGGTCAATTACAGCATCGTGGGATTGTTCGTCGTGCTGCTGCTCGGCGCGTCGGTGTTGACCGCCTGGTGGCTTTACAGCGGGGGGTCTTCCCGTCAGTACAGCCCGTATCTGGTCTACGCGACCGACAGCGTCTCCGGGCTGAACAGCGACAGCCGCGTTTACTACCACGGGGTGGACGTGGGTTACGTGGATACCATCCGCATCGATCGGCGCAACCCGGACAATATCCGTATTCGGTTGTTGATCGACCAGACCGTGCCTATTCGGGCCGATACCAGCGCCCAACTGCAGCCGCAGGGTGTCACGGGCTTGAGCGTGCTCAACCTTAAGGGTGGCTCGGCCGAGGAAGATCTCCCGGCTGCCCCGGATGCCTGCTGCCCGCTGATTCCCTACGAGCCGTCGCTATTTTCCAAGCTCGAAGGCGGGCTCAACGACACCATGGTGCGGCTGGTCGCGGTCAGTGAACGGATCGACCGGTTGCTGAGCGAGGAAAACCTGCAGGCGGTGGACCGTACCGTCGCGAATCTGGATCAGATCACCGGGACGCTCGCCGAGGAGCGCGAGACGCTCCGTTCCTTGTTGAAAAATGCCTCGCGCACCGCGGAGAACACGGCCGCGCTGACCGAGAACGGCGAGCGCCTGCTCGCCCGGGCCCATGACACCATGGACTCGCTCGATCTGGCAATCGGCAAGGCCTCGGTGACCATGGATACCTTCGAGCAGACCGCCGATCGGGTGGCCACGGCCGCCGAGGTGACGGTGGGCTTTAGCCAGGCGGGGGAACGGGCTGCCGACGAGATTTCGCGCCAGACGCTGCCCGACATCAGTCTGCTGATCCGTGATCTTCGCGACTTGTCCCGCCGACTCAGCGAATTCACCTCGACGCTGGACGACGATCCGTCGCGGGCGATCTTCGGTGGTGACCAGCGCGCCCCGGGACCCGGTGAGGCGAACCGTTAAACGCGAGTCGCGACCTGAACCAGGATGAGAGATAAATGAACCACCTTGTTGAAACAAAACCGGATTCCGGTCTCGCGCGGCCGCTGGTGGCGCTCGGGGTCGCGCTGCTGTTGGGCGGCTGTGCCGTCTTGCCGGAACGGGATGGGGAGCCGCAGCAGTGGCGGCTGGTTGCGCCGGATCCGGTGATGGAGGTTGCTGACGTCAGTGAACCGGTGATCGTCCGATTGATCGAGACGCGCGCCGCCAGCGCGATCGACCGCCGCGACATGGCCTACAGCCATGGGCGTCAATCGTTGTCCTACTACCGCGACAATCGCTGGGCCAGTCCGCCTGGCGTAATGCTCAACGAGATCATCGACGAGACCCTCTCGTCTCAGCCCTGGGTGAGAACCGTTATCCGCGGTGGGGCGCGTGTGCCCTCCGATCTGAGCCTGTACTGCGAGCTCCAGCGCCTGGAACATCAACTCGGCCCCAGCGGGGGAGTCCAGGCGCAGGGTGAGGTGCAGATGAAAGTGGCCTGCAGCTGGTATCGGGCCGCCGAGCGGCAATTGCTTGAGGCCATGATCTTCGATGAAACCCTCGAGCTCGAGACCAATGACGCCGAGCACTATGCCGAGGGCGCGCAATCCCTGGTTGATCAGTTGATGACCCGACTCGCCGCGCAGGGGGCCTCGATCGCGGCAACCACCGTCTCGCTGCCTTCTGACACAGACTGACGCTCATTACCGGCTTGCTTGAGTCTCCCGATACCAGGCATCGGGAATGGGCAGATGTCCGGTCTTGACCCAAATGGTGCAGCCGGTTTCGGAGTAGGGCGCGTGCCGACTCCAGTGCGGGTTGCGCAGCCAGGTACCGGCGGGGTATTCACCACGCTCGTCGGCAAAGGTGCCTTCGATGACGAAGATCTCCTCGCCACCGAAGTGACGGTGCGCCTTGAAACGGGTGCCCGGCGCCCATCGCACCAGCGCGGTGTGCTCGCCCTCGAAGCCGCCCAGCGGCATCACCTCCAGCCCGTCCACCAGCCCCGACTGCCAAGCCGTGTGGCGCGTGTCGACCACGATCTGCTCGCCCTCGCGCGGGTCGAGGTGGTGCAGCTTCACCAGGATCACGCAGCCATCCGGCGCGCTCGGACGGTGGCGCGAGCCGGGCGGATTGCGGACGTAATGCCCAGCCGGAAAACAGCCGGTTTCGTCGCAGAATGCCCCATCGAGCACCAGAAACTCCTCGCCGCCGTGATGCACGTGTTCGGGGAACGACGCCCCGGGGGCAAAACGCACCAGACTGGTTGCCCGCGTGCCGTCGCCGCCCTCGCGTTCGATCAGTTTTCGCTCCACGGTCGGTTCCGGGGATTGCACCCAGGGCAGGGCGTTGGTGTCCACGAGGGCGCGCTCGAATGGATCGGCGTGCAGGGGTGTCAGTGGGTGTTCGGCCATAGCGACATGTTCAGTGGTTTTGACTGGCGGAGTGTAGGCGTTCAAGGCAAAGAAAACCGCGAGCCCGGCTGCCCGGGATCGCGGTTTTTTGGTTTGCGGTGGTTTGGTGGGCCGACCTGAGTCGTCAAGTCGCGCCGGTCATGCCGCCCGGGCCTTTTTCTTCTCGGCCTTGATCTGCTGATCGAGCTGCCAGAAGTAGTACATGATCGGGATCACGAGCAGGGTCAGCATGGTCGAGGCGAAGGTGCCGAAGATCAGCGAGACGGCCAGCCCACCGAAGACGGGATCGGTGATCATGATCGCCGAACCGAACATGATCGCCAGTGCGGTGAGCAGGATCGGGCGGAAGCGCACCGCCCCGGCCTCGAGTACCGATTCCTTCAACCCGTAGCCTTGCTGCCGGTAGTCAAGGATAAAGTCGATCAACAGTAGCGAGTTCCTTACCACGATCCCTGCCAGCGCGATGAAACCGATCATCGATGTCGCGTTGAAAGGCATGCCGAACAGCCAGTGGCCCGGGAAGATGCCGACCAGGGTGAGCGGGATGGCGCCCATCACGATCAACGGCAGCATGAATGACTGGTAGTAGGCGACCAGCAGCAGGTAGATGAAGACCAGCGCGACGATGAATGCCGCCCCCAGGTCACGGAAAACGTCGAGAGTCAGTCGCATGTCGCCGCCCCAGAGTGCTTGATAGCCCTCGAGGTCATTTGGCTGGGTGTCGAAGAAACCGAGGTTGCCGGTGCTGATCTTGACGTTATCGTCCAGCTCCATCTCGTTGAGCCACTTGTTGAGTGTCAACGTGGCGTAGACGGGGCTCGAGCCGAGCAGATCGCCCTGAACGAAGACCACCGGGTGCTGGTCACGGTCCATGATCGGCTTGGTGACCGTGCCCTCGCGGATGTCGACCAGGTTGCCGATCTTTACCGCTCTGCCTTCGGGGGTAGTGACGGTCAGGTCGCGGATCTGGCGGATCCAGGCGCGGTTGGCCTGGTCGAGTCGCAGCACGACGTTGACCGGCTCGGAGGTGTCGGTGTCGTGCACCGTGCCGAGCGTTTGCCCGTTGACGTACTCGTGGACCACCTTGGCGATCTGTGCCGGGGCGATGCCCGACTGCAGCGCCTTGGTCTGATTGACCTCGATGCGGTATTCCGGCGCATCGGCGGTGATCGAATCGTCGACGTTGATCATGCCGTAGACGTCGTCGAAGCGCTCGCGTACCTGCCTGGCGATATCGCGCAGGGTTTCGTAGTCCGGCCCGTGGATGCGGGCGAGTACCTGGGCGCGGACCGGCGGGCCGGGCGGTGTCAGGAACATCTTGATACCGGAATCGGCGTACTGCTCGCGCACCGGTTCGAGCTGTTCCCACATTCCCATGGCGACTTCACTGGTCACGGGGCGATGGTGACGATCGACCAGGTTGACGCGAATCTGCGCCATGTTGGGTGCCTGTCGCATCATGTCGCCACGGACCATGCCGGCGAAGGTCAACGGCCCCGTACGACCCACGTAGGTCTGGTAGTCGGTCACGTACTGGTTCCGCGATATGACACCACCGACCGCATCGGCGATCAGGGACGTGCCTTCGGTGGCCGTGCCTTCGGGGGTGTTGACCTCGAGCAGCAAGGTGTCGACGTTGCCCTCGGGCAGCATCTTGAGGCTCACGCCGGCCGGCGAAAGCGGGCCGTTCATGCCCGCGTCACGGACAAACTGCCATGCCGGCATCAGCATCGAGGCGATCATCAGGCCAAGCACGAACAGGAGGAACGCCAGCGAGAACATTCGCGAACCGAGCAACGGCTTGGTGATGCGCTTGTAGTTGCGCATCAGCCAGTCCTCGTGGTGTGGGTCGCCTTCGAGGGTTTCGCGTTTGGCGAGCGCCTTGCGGGCCTTCGGGCCCAGCCAGCGGTATGCCGTCCAGGGCACGATGATGTAGGCCAGGATCAGCGAGGCGATCATCGCGATCGAGACGTTGATCGGGATCGGCAGCATGAACGGCCCCATCATCCCCGAGACGAACGCCATCGGCACGAAGGCGAGGATGACCGCCAGGGTCGCGATGTTGGTCGGGTTGCCGATCTCGTTGGTCGCCTTCACCAACAGGTCGGAGAATGACGGCTCCTTGCCCGCGTGCATGTGCCGGTGGATGTTCTCGATCACCACGATCGCGGCATCGACCAACAGGCCCAACGACAGGATCAGGCCGAACAGCGAGATGCGGTTGATGGTCTGACCGAAGATCCAGCCCACCCCGAGAACCACGAACAGCGTCAACGGCACGGTCAGGGTGACGATCAGCGCCTCGCGCCAGCCGAGGAAGAAGAACAGGATGATCAGCACCACCAGCACGGCCACGCCGAGGTGCTCGATCAGGGTGTTGACCGCATCGTCCGCCCGATCACCGTAATCGCGCGTGATGGTCAGATCGACCTGCTCGGGAAGCAGCTCGCGCTCGATCACCGCAAGCTTTTCCTTGACCGCGGCGGCGACCGTCACGGCGTTTGCCCCCGCGCGTTTGCCCACGGTGACGGTCACCGCGGCCGTCGGGTCGCCCGCCCGCTTGCCCATGTCGTTGGCCGGGCCGTAGGCATGGGTGGTGTACTGGTCGTTTTCCTCGGGGGTGTAGGAGATGTTGGCGACCTGGGCGAGATAGATCGGTCGCTGCTCGTGCTGACCGATGACGAGGTTCTCCAGATCTTCCGGTCCGGTGAAGGCCGCATCCGTGCGCAGACGGAATTCCCGGTTGTCGTGGGTCAGTGCGCCACCCGGCAGTACGACATTGGCGCCCTGGAGCATCTCGCTCAGTCGGCTCATCGGCACGCCGGTGGCCGCCAGGCGCTGCGGGTCGATGTCGATCGCCAGCACGCGGCGGTGGCCGCCGATAACCTCGCTGGCACCCACCTCTGGCACGTTCTGGACCTGCTCAAGCACGCGCTGGCCGACCTCGCGCAACTGGGTGCTGTCCAGTTCCTCCGAGCTCAGGGTGAGGCTCATGATCGGCACGTCGGTGATGCCGATGCTCTTGACCAGCGGCATGCTGGTATTGGGTGGCAGGCGGTCGAGGTTGCGGGTGATCTCGTTGTACAGCCGCAGCAGGCTCGCCTCCTCGTCGCTGCCCACCTCGAACTGCACGGTGACCATTCCCAGATCATCCATGGCCATCCCGTAGGTGTGCTCGACACCCTTGAGGCGTGCCATCAGCGCTTCGAGTGGCTTGACCACCTGGTCCTCGATCTGGGCGGCATCGTTGCCCGGGCGTTGCACGAAGATCTGTGCCCCGGGGACCACGATCTCCGGGTTATACAGGCGCGGGGTGATCAGGACTGCCATCAGGCCGAATAGCGTGATGGCGATCATGATCAGGGCGGTGATCTTGGAATACAGAAAGCTGTTGGCAAGCCGGCCCGCGAGATTCAGCTTCGGCTCCTTGGCGTTGTTCGTCTGGCTCATGACGATGCATCACCCTCGCTTGCGTTGCTCGATACGACCTTGACGCCGTTGGCCAGTCGACCCTGGGCCTCGGTAATCACGCGGTCGCCGTCACGCAGGCCGGCCAGCACGACCACTTCGCCAGCACGCTCCTGGCCGACGCGGACAATGCGGAACCGCGCCCGATCCTCGCCGTCCAGTACGAACACGCCCTGCATGCCGCCGCGATCATGGATGGCGCCCGTTGGCACCAGGATCGCCGCCTTCTGGTCGAGAACCACGCTGACGGTGACGAAATTGCCCGGCGTCAGGGACAGGTCGGACGGCACGCTCAGCTTGACCGTGTGGGTGCGGGTGATCGGATCGGCGGCCGATACCAGTCGCAGTACATCCGCGGAGAAAGAGGCCGGGTTGCCGTCGTTGTCGCGGTAGCCCACCTCGAGCGTGTCGCCTTCGGACAGTCGCGAGTAGGCCTGGTCGTCGACCTCGACCTGTATCTCGCGATCGCCGCTACCCATCAGCATCAGCAACGGCTGTCCGGGGGTGGCCAGCTGGCCGGGATCGACCATGCGCTGGACGATGGTCCCGGCGAACGGGGCGCGGATCTGGGCGTAATTGACCTGCGATTGCGCCTGCTCGACGGCGGCCTGGGCGGCTTGGTAATCCCCCTGGGCCACCTCGTAGGCCGTGCGCATCTGCTCGAACTGCTGCTTGGGTACGGCGTTCTGGTCGTACAGCCGCTGGAAACGCTCGTAGTTGCTGCGCGCGTTCGCCAGGCCGGAGCGGGCCTTTGCCAAGGCCGCTTGGGCCTGACGGATCTGCGTGTCGACGTCGCTCTGGTCGATGGTGAGCAGCGGCTGGTCCTTTTCGACGCTCTCGCCCTCGCGGACGTTGATTTCCCGCACGTAGCCCATCATCCGCGAGGCGATCGGCGACTGGTCGCTGGCGATCACCGTGCCGGGGAAGAGTGCCGTGTCGTCGACCTGGCCGGCATCCACCGTGATCCAGTCGGCTTGGATCGTGTTCTCGGCACCAGCCGTCGGTTGCTCGGTTGGCTCGCCGCCACAGCTAGCCAGCAGAAGGCCGGCGAGCAGGGGGGCGACCAGCCGACTTGCAAATCGGTGGTCCGTGACTGGGGAGAGGGGGGGTGTCGCTTGCTGCATCATCGATGGATCTCGTTCGTTGGATCGCAATAGGTACCGTGGCCGGGGCGTGCCGGCCGATCAGGATTCGGAGGTGTCCAGTGCCGCCTTTACGCCGTCGGCGCGCACCGACTCGACCCGTTCGGGGTTGAGTTCGCCCAGTGCCAGCCACAGAGCGGCGCGCTGCATGGTCCGCTGGAAACGGGCCCGGATCAGCTCGGCACGCGCGTTGTCCACTTCGGTCTGCGCGGCGAGCAGCTCGGTCATGGTCGCCAGGCCCTGCTGGTAGCGCAGTTTCTCCAGGCGCACGGCCTCTTCGCTCTGGTTGATGGCCAGGCGACGGACCTCAACGCGCTTTTCCGCCATGTTGGCCTCGCGCCAGATCTTGCCGACCTGGCCGATGAGCTTGTCGAGGGCCTGCTGGCGTTCGGCGAGACTGGCGTCCACCTTAGCCTGGGCGCGATCGACCTTGCCCGAACGGGCACCGAAGTCGAATACCCGCCAAGTGAGCACACCGCCGACGGTGTAGCTGTCATTGCGCAGGCCCAGCGAGTCGTCGTTGAAGTCTTGCTGTGCCATCAGGTTGAACTGCGGCTTGAAGTCCGCCCGTGCCACGTCGACCTCGGCGCGAGCCGCGGCGATGCGACCACGCAGCGCCTGGATGCGCGGGTTGTTGGACAGCGCCAGTTGACGAGCCTCGTCGAGCGTGGTCTCGGGCAGGGAGACGTCGATCGCCTCGTTGAGGTCGATTTCCTGGAGGGTGTCGATGCCGGTCAGTACCTTGAGGCCATCGGTGGCGTTGGCGGCCTGGTTACGCGCGTTCTCGACGTCGAGTTCACGCTCGCCGAGATTCACCTGGGCCTTGAGCAGGTCGGACTTGGTGACCACGCCTTCGTCATAAAGATTCTGCGAGAGATCACGGAAGGAATTGGCCGCTTGTTGGGCCTGGCTTGCGACCTCGACAAAGGCCTCGGCGGTGTTGATGCCGGCGTAGGCCTCGACGGTATGGAGTACCAGTTGCTGACGGGCGGCCTCGTCACCGGATTGCGCGGCCTGCAGCAGCGCCTGGGCCTGGGTGCGCATCTCGCGGATCTTGCCGCCGTTATAGATCGGGATAGAGAGCTTCAGCGAGGTCTGGAAATTGTGGTGCCAGCCGGGATCGTTGAGATTGTCCGGCTCGGTTTCCAGGGCCGCGGGCAGGTTGGCTGGGTCGTTCGCGTAGGTTTGGAAGAATTCACCGGCACCAAAGTCGTTGAAGTTCGCCTGCTCCTGCTGCAGCTTCATGCCGAAGACGTTCAGCGGGTTGTTCGACCCCATCACGCCGAACGACAGGTCCAGCGTGGGCAGGAGATTGCCGTTGGCCTGTTCGATTGCCGCGCGGGCCTCGGCGATTCGCGCCTGGGAGATGTCCACGGCGGCGTTCTGGCTGAGCGTGCGCTCGACCGCATCATCAAAGGGAAGGGTCAGCGTTTGCTGGCTAACGCTCGCCGGGGTGTCAGCGGTGAAGGCGATTGCGTCGTCTTCGCTGGCCATCGTGTGGCTGCTGACGGACAGGGCGAGGACGATGGCAGCCGAGAGCAATCGCTGCGGCCGGGCCGGGATAAGGAGGCGAGCCTGCGGAAAGCCATACTCGCTCGTTGAACCCAGGGTGTGGTTGCTGCGCGCCATGCTGCGTGTCCTTGAATGCGGTTGCGGAGAGTCCGGAGACATCGTTCGCGTTCCCATGTGGGCCGCTGACTTGGGCCGGCGGGCAGCCCGGTTGCGGTCCATCCCTCATGGGGAACGCGGACTCTATCAGTAAACGCTAATATATGAAACCCGCGTGGTAATTCCTATAGATTGGATGCTAGCACGTGGGTTCGTGCCTGCCTGTAATATCAGTACGTTGCGAGATACTTATACAGAGTGGGTCATGCCTGCGTGGCGGCCGTTGGGTTAATCGGTATCATCTCGCCTCCCGTCCTAACGGACGGGCTTGAGCGAAAGCAATTCGAGGGGAGTGGGGCATGCGGTTGGCCATGGGGGTCGAATACGATGGCGGGCGTTATCACGGCTGGCAGCGTCAGTCGCACAGCGATTCCGTGCAGGAGCGCGTCGAGCGGGCGATCAGTCGCGTGGCCGATGGCCCCGTCGAGGTGGTCTGTGCGGGCCGTACCGATCGCGGGGTGCATGCGACCGGGCAGGTGATCCATTTCGACGTGGAGGTCGAGCGGCCACTCTACGGCTGGCAGATGGGCACCATGCAGCACTTGCCGCGTGATATCACCGCCCTGTGGGTCCAGGAGGTGGACGAGACCTTTCACGCGCGGTTCTCCGCCACGGCCCGCGACTACCGCTACTGCCTGATCAATCGATCCACCCGACCGGCGATTGCCGCGGGGCGTTTGAGCTGGTGGTATCGGCCACTGGACGAGATGCTCATGCAGGCCGCCGCCGATCGTCTGTTGGGCGAGCACGATTTCTCCAGCTTCCGAGGCAAGGACTGCCAGGCGCATTCCCCGGTGCGGACCGTTGAGCGCATCGCGGTGTCCCGCCAGGGTGAGTATCTGTTCATCGACGTGCGGGCGAATGCGTTCCTGCACCACATGGTCAGAAATATCGTGGGCAGCCTGTTTGCCGTGGGGACGGGCGAACGTCCGGTCGACTGGATCAGTGAGGCGCTGGCGGCCCGCCATCGCGAGGCCGCGGGCATCACCGCGCCGGCGGATGGCTTGTATCTGACGGGGGTCGAGTATCCAGCCGCTTTCGGTCTGCCGACCCAGCCGCGCCGGCCGCTGTTCGAGCAGGTGGGCTGACGTCAAACGGATGCGTTTGTCCACTCGACGTGTCAGCGCGGCCCCGCGGGGAGTCGAGAGCCTTCCGGAATCCTGCTAGAATCCGCGGCCCCTATTGTCTTTCTTAACGTCATCTTTCCCACGAGGGCCGAGAAACCGGTGGACACCAGCCGCACACGGGTCAAGATCTGCGGAATCACGCGCCTGGCCGATGTCGAGATCGCCGTAGCCGCCGGGGCCGATGCGCTGGGCTTCGTGTTCGTGCCCGCCAGTCGGCGCTCCATTCGGGTAGAGGCCGCTCGAAACCTGGTGGCTCGGGTGCCGGCCTTCGTGCAGACGGTGGCCCTGTTCGCCGACCCGAGTGTCGACTGGGTCGAGACGGTAGTCGACCAGGTCGGTCCGGATCTGCTGCAGTTTCATGGCAGCGAGACGGCGCGGTTCTGCCGGCAGTTCGGGCGCCCCTATATCAAGGCGGTCAGTGCCGATCTAAATGATGAGGTGCGTCGCCGGGTCATGCAGGACCACCATACGGCGCGCGGCTTTCTGATCGACAGCCATGCCGTCAGCGGGCTGGGCGGCACCGGTCATACCTTCGACTGGAGTCGCTGGCCGCGGGACAATGGCCGGGACCGCCGACCCTGGATACTGGCGGGCGGCCTGTCGCCCGAGAACGTGACCGAGGCAATAACCACACTGTCGCCTTACGCCGTGGACGTCTCCAGTGGGGTCGAAGAGGCGCCGGGCATCAAGTCGGCCGACAAAATTCATGCATTCATGCGAGGGGTAGGGCATGCCCGAGACGAACAGTAAGGCGACCGTCGGGGCGACTGGCGCGCCGGTCGATTACGCGAGCTTCCCGGATCAACGCGGGCGCTTCGGTGATTATGGTGGCCGCTACGTCGCCGAAACCCTCATGGGGCCGATCGAGGAGTTGACCGCCGCCTACGAGAAATATCGCAACGACCCGGGCTTCATCGAGGAATTCGAGTCGGACCTGCGTGACTACGTCGGTCGGCCTACCGCGCTCTACCACGCCAAGCGTCTGTCGGAGGCCTACGGCGCCGAGATCTGGCTCAAGCGCGAGGATCTCAACCACACCGGCGCGCACAAGATCAACAATGCCCTCGGTCAGGCCCTGCTGGCCAAGCGCATGGGCAAGACCCGCATTATCGCCGAGACCGGCGCGGGTCAGCACGGCGTGGCCACGGCCACCGTCGCCGCGCGCCTGGGCATCGAATGCGTGGTCTACATGGGCGCTGACGACATTCAGCGCCAGGCCCCTAACGTATTCCGCATGCGACTGTTGGGCGCGAAGGTGGTGCCGGTGGATTCCGGTACGCGCACGCTCAAGGACGCGCTCAACGAGGCGATGCGCGACTGGGTGACCAACGTTGATGACACCTTCTATATCATCGGCACGGTTGCCGGTCCGCACCCGTACCCGATGATGGTGCGGGACTTCCAGTCGGTGATCGGCCGCGAGGCCCGCGCGCAGATGCTGGAGAAGACCGGCGAGTTGCCCGACCAGGTGGTTGCCTGTGTGGGTGGTGGCTCGAACGCCATCGGCATCTTTCATGCGTTTTTGGCCGACGAGTCGGTGGAGCTGCACGGCTCGGAGGCCGGTGGCGACGGCGTCGAGACCGGTCGGCACGCCGCCCCGCTGACCGCCGGGCGCCCCGGCGTATTGCACGGCAATCGCACCTACCTGATGGAAGACGACAACGGCCAGATCATTGGCACGCACTCGATCTCCGCCGGGCTCGACTATCCCGGCGTGGGGCCAGAACACTCCTGGTTGAAGGACATCGGTCGGGTGCAGTACGCCGCGATCACCGACGACGAGGCCATGGCCGCCTTCCACGAGGTGATGCGCTGCGAGGGCATCATTCCGGCGATCGAATCGGCGCACGCCGTGGCCCATGCGCGGCTGCTGGCCGAGGAGCGGGGCGGTCAGCGCATCCTGGTGAATCTGTCCGGCCGGGGCGACAAGGACATCAACACCGTGGCCAAGCTCGAGGGGATCGAACTGTGAGTGAGACGACCAAGCAATCCGCCAGCCGACTCGCGCCCCTCTTCGAACGCCTCAAAGGCGAGAATCGTGCCGCGTTGATCCCTTACATTACCGCCGGTGACCCGGACGCGCGCACGACCGTCGAGCTGATGCACGCGATGGTCGGGGGCGGTGCGGATGCCATCGAGATCGGCGTGCCGTTCTCCGACCCCATGGCCGACGGCCCGGTCATCCAGGCGGCGCACGAACGCGCCTTGAAATCCGGCCTGGGGCTGCGCGGCGTGATCGACCTGGTGGCCGAATTCCGTCAACGTGACGCCGAAACGCCCGTGATCCTGATGGGTTATCAGAACCCGATCGAGGCGATGGGCGTTAGTGCCTTCGTCGACAAGGCGGCCTCGGCCGGTGTGGACGGTGTCCTGACGGTCGACCTGCCGCCGGAAGAGGCCGACGAGCTGGTCGCGGCGATGGGCGAGCGGGGCATGGACCCGATCTTCCTGCTCGCGCCGACCACCAGTGCGGGGCGTACCCGCGAAGTGGCGAGCAAGGGCTCGGGCTTTGTGTACTACGTGTCGCTCAAGGGCGTCACCGGGGCGGCCAATCTGGACACGGATGCCTTGGCCGCGCAGCTTGAAGACATCCGCGGGGCCTGCGCATTGCCGGTGGGCGTCGGCTTTGGCATTCGCGATGCCGAGACCGCCGGGCAGGTGGGCCAGGTGGCCGACGCGGTGATCGTCGGCAGCGCGATCGTCCGACTGATCCACGAGCAGGCTACGGCGGCCGGCGGTGTGAACGCCCAGGTGCTGGAGACCGTGCGCGGCTTTCTCGCCGAGTTGCGCTCAGCCTTGGAAACGGCGCGCACCTAGCCTGGACACGGGACATACCACTGCGAGGGCCGCCCAACGTGACGTTGGTGTTGGGCCGCCACAAGATCGACATCATCCTGGGAGAGTTCGAGCATGAGCTGGCTGGACAAGCTGATTCCATCACGCATCCGCACGGAGAGCGCCGGCAAGCGCGGTGTGCCGGAAGGACTGTGGGTGAAGTGCGACGGCTGTGACGCCGTGCTCTACCGCGAAGAGCTGCGGCGCAACCTCGAGGTCTGCCCGAAGTGCGGCCATCACATGCGCATTGCCGTGCGGGAACGGCTGGATGCGTTTCTCGATTCCACTGGTCGCGAGGAGTTGTTCACCGAGCTCTCGCCGGTGGACATCCTCAAATTCCGCGACCAGAAGAGGTATCGCGATCGCATCAGCGCCAGTCAGAAGAAGACCGGCGAACGCGACGCGCTGGTGGTCATGCGTGGCAGCACCGATGGTGTGCCGGTTATCGCCGCGGCCTTCAACTTCGCCTTCATGGGCGGTTCGATGGGCTCGGTGGTCGGCGAGAAGTTCGTTCGGGCCGTCGAGGCGGCCATCCAGAACCGCTGTGCGCTGGTGGTATTTACTGCCTCGGGTGGCGCGCGCATGCAGGAATCGCTGTTCTCGTTGATGCAGATGGCCAAGACCTCGGCGGCGTTGACCCGCCTGTCGAAAAAGCAGTTGCCTTTCATCGTGGTGCTGACCGACCCGACCATGGGCGGGGTCTCGGCTTCGCTTGCCATGCTCGGCGACGTGCAGATCGCCGAGCCCAATGCCCTGATCGGCTTTGCCGGTCCGCGCGTGATCGAGCAGACCGTGCGCGAAACGCTTCCCGAGGGTTTCCAGCGCAGTGAGTTCCTGCTTGAACATGGTGCGATCGACATGATCGTGGCCCGTGAGGAGCTACCGCAGACGATCGCCTTGCTGGTCGCCAATCTGCAGAAAAAGGATATCCCTCGCGAGACGACTCGCGCGGCTTCGTGACAACGGTTGTCGCCACGCAAGCTACCCATCAACGGCCAAGTCGAGACGTGAAGCCGTGACCCGCTCGGTTGACGACTGGCTCGAGGCCTTGTTGCAGCGCGACCCCAACCGGATCGAGCCGGGGGTCGAGCGCTGCCGGCGGATCACCCGCGACCTGTTGGGCGATCGACCCCAGGCGTGCGTGATCACCGTCGCCGGTACCAACGGCAAGGGCTCGAGCGTGATGATGGCGGCTGCCGTCTGCCGTGCAGCCGGCTATCGCGTTGGCAGTTACACCTCGCCGCACCTGGTGGATGTGCGCGAACGCTTTCTGGTCGACGGCGAGATGGTCGAGTCTGCCGTGCTGGTGCGTGCCTTTGAGCGCATCGACGCCCATCCGGACAGCGGGGCGTTGACCTATTTCGAGTGGCTCACGGTGGCGGCCTTTCTGGTGTTTTCCGTGTCGGGCGTCGATGTCTGGGTGCTCGAGGTCGGACTGGGTGGTCGCCTGGATGCGGTCAATGCCCTGGATGCCGACCTTGCCCTGATCACGGCGATCGGCCTCGACCACCAGGACTGGTTGGGGGATGGGCGCGAGACCATCGGCCGCGAGAAGGCGGGTATCCTGCGCGCTGGGCAGCCGGCGGTATATGTCGATCCGGAGCCCGTCGAGGCGGTCCGGGAGACGGCCGGAAGGGTTGGCGCTGATTTGTTGTCTCTCGGTAAGGATTTCTCAGTTTCGGCGACCTGTTCGCCGTCGGAGAATCCGCCGTTGGAGAAAGAAATTCGGCCGGTCTTCGGCCTGGTACGTGACGGGCAGACCGTCTGCCTGCCACAACCGGCGCTGATGGGGCGTCACCAGTGGGATAACGCCGCGGGCGTCGTTGTGTTGTTGCAACACCCGCGCAGCCCGCTTGCCATCCCGGATGAGGCCGTTTGGCGGGGACTGGCGAGGGTGCGGTTGGCGGGCCGTCTGGAGCGATTTATCGACCACGGGCGGACGGTGATCTTCGATGTGGCTCATAATGCCGAGGCGGCGCGCACGCTGGCCGTGGCGCTGGCCAATCCCCCTGTCGGCAGACGCCTTGCCGTGTTTTCGGCCCTGGATGACAAGCCGATCGAAGCGGTCGTTCACACCTTGGCTGGTTGTTTCGATGCCTGGTGGGTTGCCCCGCTCGGGGAACCACGGGCGGCGGCTGTGCGTCGCATCGAGGGGGCCTTGATTCAAGCCGGTGTGGCACGTGTGCACCGTGAAGCCGACCTGGTCGGTGCGTATAATGCCGCGCTTGCCGAGGCCCGCGAAGGGGACGAGATCGTGGTGTTTGGTTCGTTCCACGTGGTCGGTCCATTGCGGGCGCGACTGGATACGCGAGAGAATGCGGGGCATTGACGCCAAGTGGTCGTACCGCCCCCGTTGCAAAGAGGACGCCGTGGCAGAGCAAATCGAATCAAGCTGGACCGAATCGCGCTTCCGCCAACGCCTGGTGGGTGCCTCGGTGGTGGTCGCGCTGGCTGTCCTGTTGTTGCCGCTTTGGCTCGATGGCAGTGGCATCGACAGCCTGAGGGTGCAGCCGGCGCCGGAAAAACCCACGGTGGAAGGCGTGGACCGTATCGAGGTCCCCCAGCCGCCGGGTGAGACGGGCGAGCCGCTGGAAAACCCGCCGACCTCGCTGTTCCCTGATCAGACCCCGATCGAGGCCCGCGAAGGGGGCGAAACGATCCCGTATCCGACCGAGTCGGAGGCGCCTGCCCCGAACGAGGACGCGGTCGAGGCGGCTTCCGCTGCCGAGGAGAGCGCCGACGATCGGTCGAGGGCCGCCGAGGCCACTGATGACCTTCCGGCCGAGTCGCCGGCTGAGCCGGACGCCGATTCGAAAGCCTCCGCGGACGCTGCGCCAACCGAATCGCCCGAGGCCGCCAAGTCGGAAGGAGACTCGGCGTCGTCAGGGGAAAATCTCCCGGAAATCTCGGCCAGTGGTGAGTACGTGGTCCAGTTGGGCAGCTTTTCCGACGAGCGCAATGCCCGCGCCCTGGCCAAATCGGTCGAGTCCTCGGGATTCGACGTGTCGGTCACGCCGCTGTTCTCGGAGCAGGGCACGGTCTGGCGGGTGCGTGTCGGCCCGTATGCCACCCGTGACCTGGCCGGCGAGGCCACCGAGCGGCTGCGCCAGCGCATCGGTCGGGACGGACTGGTGATGACCAAGTGATTGACGCCGGGACTCGCGTGCTTGGCATGACAGGGAGACTGTCATGACAATGGTCGACTGGATCTTGCTAGCGATCGTCCTGATCTCCACGGCGATTGCGTTGGTGCGTGGATTCGTCAAGGAGGTGATCTCGCTGATCACCTGGCTGGCCGCCTTCGGCATCGCGCTGGCGTTCTCTCAGACCGCGGCGGTCCTGGTGCCCGACGCGGTGGACATTCCGTCGGCCCGGGTGGCGATTGCTTTCGTGGCCCTGTTCATCGTGGTGCTGATCCTGGGTGGGATCATCAACTGGGCGATTTCGAAACTGGTGGAAACCACCGGCCTGTCGGGCACGGATCGATCCGTGGGCATGGTCTTCGGCCTGTTGCGCGGCGTGCTGATCGTCGCGGGGCTGCTGGTTCTGGGCGGGTTCACGGCCTTTCCGCAGGAAGCCTGGTGGCAGGCATCGACGCTGATACCGCATTTCCAGGTGGTGTCCGAATGGCTGCTGGCGATTATGCCGGCGGACGTCGCCCGCAACGTGCAGTGGTGACAATCAATCTTTCAAGAACGTGGTGGCGTGCGGGATGCGTGCCGCCTTCGGGGATCTCCCGAATCGCGCCGGAACGGTCAGACGACTGCTCCGGCGTCGCCGTTTCGGCCTCGGGCGGGAAAGCCCGAGCCGAGGCTTTTTGACTTTTTGCACGGTTACACACCGAGGTGGTTTGACGCATGTGCGGCATTATTGGGATGGTGGCGAAATCGCCGGTCAATCAGGCGCTGTATGACGGGCTGACCGTCCTTCAGCACCGAGGTCAGGATGCGGCGGGCATCCTCACCTGCGACGAGGAACGGCTTTTTCTCCGCAAGGAAAACGGTCTGGTCAAGGACGTCTTCCACACCCGTCACATGCGCCAGCTGATGGGCAACATGGGGATCGGCCACGTCCGTTACCCGACCGCCGGCTGTGATTCCTCTGCCGAGGCGCAGCCGTTCTACGTCAACGCGCCCTTCGGTATCGCGATGGGGCACAACGGCAACCTCACCAATGTCGACGAGTTGCGTGCAGCCGTGGTGGCCGAGGATCGGCGCCACCTCAACACCAACTCCGACTCCGAGGTGCTCCTCAACGTCTTCGCCCACGAGCTGGGCGCGATCGCCAAGGCACAACCCTCTGCCGATGACGTGTTTGCCGCGATCACCAATGTGCATCGTCGTGCCCGTGGCGCCTATGCCGTGATCGGCATGATCGTCGGCGAAGGCGTGTTCGCCTTCCGTGATCCGCACGGCATTCGGCCGGTCTGTTACGGCAAGCGGGAGACGGAAAACGGCACCGAGTACGTGATCGCCTCGGAATCGGTGGCCATCGAGGCGGGCGAGTTCGAATTGGTGCGAGATCTGGCCCCCGGTGAGGCCATCTACATCTCGCGTGACGGCGAGGTGACCTTGCGTCAATGTGCCGATGACCCGCAGTACACGAGTTGCATCTTCGAGTACGTCTATCTGGCGCGCCCGGACTCGATCATCGACGACGTGTCGGTGTACCGGGCGCGCATGCGGATGGGCGAGATGCTGGCCGAGAAGATTCAGCGCGATTGGGGCCACCACGACATCGACGTGGTGATACCGATCCCCGACACCAGTCGGACGGCGGCACTCGAGATCGCGGTCAATCTCAACCTCAAGTACCGCGAAGGCTTCGTCAAGAACCGCTATATCGCGCGGACCTTCATCATGCCGGGGCAGGCCAAGCGCAAACGCTCGGTACGCCAGAAGCTCAACGCGATTGACCTGGAATTCCGAGGCAAGAACGTGTTGCTGGTCGACGATTCGATCGTGCGCGGCACCACTTCCAGCGAGATTATCCGCATGGCTCGCGAGGCGGGCGCCAAGAAGGTTTTCATGGCGTCGGCGGCCCCGGCGGTGCGCTACCCGAACGTCTACGGGATCGACATGCCGGCGGCGGACGAGTTTGTCGCCCATAACCGTGACGTCGAGGCGATTCGCGATGCGATCGGTGCCGATGACCTGATCTACCAGGATCTCGAGGACCTCAAGGAGGCCGTGCGCCTGGGCAACCCGACCCTGCAACAGTTCGACTGCTCCTGCTTCACCGGCGAGTACGTCACCAACGACATTGACGGCGATTACCTCGACAACCTGGCGAGCAATCGTGCCGATAGCGCTCGTGACCAGGAAAACGGCGCGGCCGGGGCGTCACGTCGCTCCCGCGATATCGTTTCCGTCGGTCTTTACAATGACCAGTAGCCGGCCGGCGGGTGCATGGCTCGCGGCATGCTCGTTCGCCCTTTCCTTGGCCCTGTTCGTCACCCTGGGGCCGGGTGCTGCGACCGCGGTCGCCTCGACCGGTGAGAGATCATCGATGAGTGCGCATGAGACGACATTACCCGATCGCGTACTGCGTTCGGCCACCGCCATGGCCGAGCGACTAGCCGCCACTGCCGAAACGGGTGAGCAGGCCCTGGTCGTGGATGTCTCCAGTCAGCATCTCTACCTGTTCGAAGCCGGGGCACTGGTCGGCAGTTTCCCGGTGTCGACTGCCGAACGGGGCACCGGCAACCAGGAAGGCAGCCTGCAGACGCCGCTGGGACTGCATCGGGTGGACGAGAAGATCGGCGCCGACGCCCCGCGCGGCATGATCTTTCGTGGTCGGCAGCCGACCGGTGAACTGGCCGAGGTGCTGAAAGGCCCGGATGAGCGCGCCGCCCGCGACGACGTCACCACCCGCATCCTGTGGCTCCAAGGCCTGGAACCTGGCGTCAATCAGGGGGGCAACGTCGATTCCAAGCAGCGTTACATCTACATCCACGGCACCCCGGAGGAGGGACGCATCGGTCGTCCCGCCTCGCACGGTTGCGTGCGCATGACCAATGCGGACGTGATTACCCTGTTCGACCGCGTCCGGGAAGGCGCGCTGGTCGACATCATCGAATAAGACACCGGCTAAGACCGGAACCCACCGTTTTCAGAGACCCGATCCATGCCCGATTATCGTTCCAAGACCACCACCCATGGCCGCAACATGGCCGGTGCCCGCGCCCTGTGGCGTGCAACGGGCGTGAAGGACGACGATTTCGGTAAGCCGATCATTGCGATCGCCAACTCCTTCACCCAGTTCGTGCCGGGGCACGTCCATCTCAAGGACATGGGTCAGTTGGTGGCACGCGAGGTGGAGAAGGCCGGCGGGATCGCCAAGGAATTCAACACCATCGCCGTGGACGACGGTATCGCCATGGGCCATGGCGGCATGCTGTATTCGCTGCCCAGCCGCGACCTCATTGCCGATTCGGTCGAGTACATGGTCAATGCCCACTGCGCCGACGCGCTGGTGTGCATCTCCAACTGCGACAAGATCACCCCGGGGATGCTCAACGCCGCCATGCGGCTGAATATCCCGGTGATCTTCGTCTCCGGCGGGCCGATGGAGGCGGGCAAGACCCGCCTGTCGCCGGATTCCGACGAGGTGATCAAGCTCGACCTGGTCGATGCGATGGTCAAGGCGGCCGACGATTCGGTCTCCGACGAGACGCTCGCGCAGATCGAGCGGTCGGCCTGCCCGACCTGTGGGTCGTGCTCGGGCATGTTTACGGCCAACTCGATGAACTGCCTGACCGAGGCACTGGGTCTGTCGCTGCCGGGCAACGGCTCGTTGCTGGCCACGCACGCCGATCGCCGTGAACTGTTCCTCGAGGCCGGTCGGCAGATCGTGCGCCTGGCCAAGGAATACTACGAGAACGACGCGGCTGACGTGCTGCCGCGTTCGATCGCCACGCGCGAGGCCTTCGAGAACGCCATGGCGCTGGACATTGCGATGGGCGGCTCGACCAACACGGTGCTGCACCTGCTGGCCGCGGCGCGCGAGGGCGAGGTCGCCTTCGACATGACCGACATCGACCACATGAGTCGCAAGATCCCGCACCTGTGCAAGGTCGCGCCGAGCACGGCGCAGTACCACATGGAAGACGTGCACCGCGCCGGTGGCGTAATGGCGATCCTGGGCGAGCTCGATCGGGCCGGTTTGCTGCACAACGACATCCCGACCGTGCACAGCAAGACCATGAAGGATGGGCTCGACCGTTGGGATATCGCCCGCGAGACGGCCTGCGACGAGGCCAAGAGTCGTTATCTGGCCGGTCCGGCCGGTATCCCCACCCAGACGGCGTTCTCGCAGGACACCCGCTGGCCGAGTCTGGACATCGATCGGTCCAAGGGCTGCATTCGCGACTACGAACACGCCTATTCCAAGGACGGTGGTCTGGCCGTGCTGTTCGGCAACATCGCCCGCGACGGCTGCATTGTGAAAACCGCCGGCGTGGATGAATCCATCCTCAAGTTCACCGGCCGCGCTCGTGTCTTCGAGTCGCAGGATGCCGCCGTCGAGGCGATTCTCGACGACCGGATCGTGGCGGGCGACGTGGTGGTGATCCAGTACGAAGGCCCCAAGGGCGGGCCGGGCATGCAGGAAATGCTCTACCCGACCAGTTATTTGAAGTCCAAGGGGTTGGGTAAGGATTGCGCGCTGCTGACCGACGGGCGTTTTTCCGGTGGGACCTCGGGGCTGTCCATCGGTCATGCCTCACCGGAGGCCGCCTCCGGCGGTGAAATCGCGCTGGTCGAGGAGGGCGACACGATCGTGATCGACATCCCCGAGCGCACGATCCACCTGGATATCAGCGATGCCGACATGGCCCACCGGCGCGAGAAGATGGTCGAGCGCGGTGATGCCGCCTACAAGCCGGTCAACCGCGAGCGCTACGTCAGCCAGGCGCTCAAGGCCTACGCGGCCCTGACCACCTCGGCCTCGCTGGGCGCGGTGCGCGATCTCTCGCAGATCGGCGTGAAGTGAGCCGGTGACGGCCGGGACCTACATCCCGCCGCAATTCCGCCAGGACGACCCGGCGGTACTGGCCGACGTGGTGGCAAGCCACCCGTTCGCCGCGCTGGTGCTGGCCAATGAAGGGCAGATGCGATGCGTGCATCTGCCCTTTCTTCGTTTTGGCGAGATCGCGCAGCCCGAGCGGTGGCGGTTCGAATCGCACCTGGCACGAGCGAACCCGGTGGCCAAGGCGCTGGCCGACGGTGGGGAAGCCCAGGCGATCCTGATCTTCACCGGCCCGGATGCCTATGTCTCTCCGCGCTGGTACGTCGATGCGCGCGAGACGAGTGTGCCGACCTGGAACTACCAGGCGGTTCATGTGCGCGGTACGGTCCGACTCGCCGGTGAGGGCGATCCGGACTGGCTTGATCGGCACCTGCATGATCTGATCGATACCCACCAGGACCGGATCGGGGGTGAGCCGTTTGACTGGGATCACCTGCCCGATAGCCAGATTGCCGGGATGAAGGCGGCGATCGTCGGCATCGAGTTGTTGCCCGAGCGGATCGAGGGCATCGAGAAGCTGGGCCAGAACAAGACGGCCGTCGACCGCGGCGGGGTGATTGCGGGGCTCGAGCGGCGATCGGACCATGAGTCGAGCGCGATGGCCGAACTGATGTCGCTACGTGAACCGGCTCGTGATGCGGGCCAAAATACCTGAGAACGGATCGAGATGGATCGAGCAGGTGTCTGTCTACAAACCGTTACTTTCGGTTCGTTCTGATGCGCTGCAGAACGAGTTTCGGTAACCGCGGCAGCCAGCCGGCCATCAGCCGCAGGTGCATCCAGATCAGTAGCCGGTTGTCCCGCCCGTAGCGAAAGTGCGACACGCCATCGTCCTCGGCATTGAAGTATTGCACCGGGGCGTCGACATTCACCGGGGTGACGCCGCACCAGACCAGCCGTACGGCGGCCTCGGGATCGAAATCGAAACGCCGCATCCAGCGAGTGCCCTCCATCACCGCGATCAACTCATCAATCGGGTAGACGCGCATACCGAACAGCGAATCCCCAATCCCCGCCCAAACCGTTTCCAGGTTGGCCCAGAAGTTCGAGATCTTGCGGCCGTGAACCCGTAGCGCCGGGGCATCGGCTGAAAACACCGGCCGGCCGAGGATCAGGGCATCGGGGTGTTCCCGAGCGCACGCGATGAAGGCAGGAAGGCTTTCCGACGGGTGCTGACCATCGGCGTCCAGGGTCAGGGCGTGGGTGAAGCCCGCTTGGCGCGCCGCCTGGATGCCGGTAAGGATCGCGGCCCCCTTGCCCTGGTTTGTTTCATGGTGGAGCACCTGCACCCGCTCGTATTCCGTCGCCAATCGAGCCAGTCGCTCGCGGGTGGCCGGTTCGCTGCCATCATCGACAACCCACACCGGAAGGCCGTCCCCATGAGCCAGGGCATCACGCACGGTGTTCTCGATCCGTGGGCCCGGATCGTAGCAGGGGATCAGGATCAGTGGTTGCACGGAGGGGGTGTTGGAGACGTTCATGGCGTACCGAGTTGTCGTTCGAAGCAACGCTGCCAGTCAAGGGCCGCCTGATGGGGGCCGTGATCGCGCGTTTCGTCTGGCATGTTGCGCAGGGCGTCGACGTGCAAGTGGACCGGCAGCACTGGGAGTTGCCACACCGGCAGTGCCTTGGTGAGCAAGGGATGATCGTAACGGAACACGAACGCATGCAGCGGGGCACGTGCTCGGCGGGCGAGCATGAACGGCGCCGGGTGAAACGGGCCGGTGGCCTTGTCAGTGCCGGTCGGACTGCGCGAGCCCTCCGGAAACAGCAGCACGTGACAGCCGTTGCGGATAGCTTCGCGCGCACCGAGCATCATCTCGACCGGGTGGTCGTTGGGCAGGTAGCCCGCCAGTCGTGCGGGCAGGGCGAACAATGGATTGCGCAACAGGCCGGCGCGCATCACGCAGACGACGTTGGGTGCATGCGAGAGGACGATCAGGGCGTCAAGCAACGAGGGGTGATTGGCCACGATCACCCCGGCGGGGGCATCCCGAAGCGTGTCGAGCGCCCGGCTGTCGATGCGCAAGACGCCGATCAGCGTGAGCCAGAGCCGATAGGCCCGCATGGCGTGGTGGATCATCTGGCGCGCCGCCGCCCTGCGGGTAGGCCGCGGAAGGAAGACGATGACCAGCGCGATCGGCATCCAACCGATCAGCAGCAGCGCCAGCCCGCCGTGTCCCAACGGTCCGGCGAGGATCCGATGCACGGCGCGCACGAAACCTGTCAGTCGTGTTTTCACAGTTCCGGCCAGGTGTCCCGGCTTGCCTCGGCCCCGTGCCGCGGCTGGCGCAAGGTCGCCTCGATTTCCACCAGCAGATCCTCGCGGCAGATATCGGCCTGCAGATAGACCCGACTCGCGCGCCGATCGAGCAAATCGTCGATCTGCTCGCGGACTAGCGACAGATGCTCGGGATGACGCAGGTAGATCCGCAGCAGGCCGGCAGCATCCCAGGCAAATGGGCGCTCACCCTGCCGTCGTTTGCCGTTGGCCTCCCGTAGCACGGCCTCAAGGTTGGCAATCGTCTCCTGGGTTTGAGTGGCCACGTCACCGTGGTGACGGGTCTCGTGGCCGACGATCGAGGCGGTACCGGAGATGAACAACCAGTCATGTCGTTTGCCCCGGGCCAGCGCCGCTCGCGCAAACAGCGGGCTTTTCGGGCCGTAGCGTTCGGGGTAGTCCCAGGCACTCACCTGGCGCGGGTTCTCGATCCGCTCGGCCGGGGTGTCGGCGGCGAGGTAGATCACGCGGCCGGTAGTGCCGCTGGGGCTGCCTAGCGCACAGGCGGCCGGTGCAGACCGGGCGGGGCCCTGTTTGGCCCATTCGAAGGCGTTTGCCCGGCCCTGATTGAACAGGCGGTAGCGCTCGAGGCCGGTGGTCGTGTCGATGGCGTTGATCGCGGGGATGTAGTGCCAGACCCGCCACAGGTGGGGCGTGTTCTCGCCATGGAGACGGGCGAATAGTTGTCGGTACGCGGTCTCGGTCCCCTGGGTGAGCCCGTGAGTTTCATCCAGTGGGATGCTGCCGAACAGCCAGCCTTCGGCGCGGGCCAGGCATTCGTCGGCGTGGTGTCGGGTGGTGACCGTCCCCGGGGCAAGGAATCCCTCCAGGAGGTCCTCGACATTGCCGTCAAGCACGGCTAGCGGCAAGGTCCCGAGACACCCCGGAAACGCCTCGAGATGGCTGCCGGGCGTGCCAATCGCCCCCAATCGCCGCTCAAGGGGCTCGGGTGACATGGCGGATGTCGGTTGATCGACCGCCATCACCGCGTGTCGGTTTCGTTGGTCAGTGGGCGAACCTTGCGGCGGTGGGCGCGCCAGTCGGCCACGGCGCGGCGAAACCGCCCAAGCGAAGTGAGGTAGTAGATCACCTTGAGTATCCGGATCGAGCGCCAGATGGGGGTGCCCCGATGGATATCGGCCGCGAGCAGTGAGATCAGGGCTTCCTTGACGCGGAAAAAGTTGCGCGGTGCCATGAATAGGTCACGCATGACCGGCTTGGTGATGCGATAGATGAACCAGGAGAATTCCTTCGGTCCCCGGCGCACCTGGCGATCGTAACGGGCCAAGGCCTGATCGGCCTGCGCCGGCTCGCGCAACACGGTGTCAATCGCCTCGCTGCCGAATACGCCGCTTTGCATGGCGAGAAATACGCCGCTGGAGAAGACCGGGTCGATGAACATGAAGGCATCACCCACCAGGATGAATCGCTTGCCGTGGCTGCGATCGGCCGAGTAGGAGAAGTTGCCCGTCGCCTGCACGTCGCGCACCAGGGATGCCTGCGACAGTCGGCGCTTGAGTTCCGGGACCGTGTCGATGTTGTCGTACAGGAACTGCTCGAGCGAGCGCCCCTGGCGCGATTTCATGTGGTACGGCCAGGTGACCATGCCCACGCTGGTGACGCCGTTTTTGAGCGGGATGAACCAGAACCAGCCGTGGTCGAACCAGAACAGGGTGATGTTGCCCTCGGTCGTGCCCGGATTGCGCACGGCGTTGCGGAAATGGCCGAACACGGCAGCGCTGTTGTGCTTGCGGCTGCGGCGCTTCCAGTCGTGGCGGTTGGCGAGGAAGGTGTCGCGCCCGGTGGCATCGGCAACGAAGGCCGTATGCCATGTCTGCTTTGTGCCGGCGTCATCCTGGGTGGCCTGCGTCGTGATGGTCGCGTGGTACTCGCGTCCCTGATCGTCGTTGCGCGCGGCATCGTGAAACTCGATGTCGACCACCTTGGTGCCCTCGAAGGTACGCACCTGGTGGCGTGCGGCGTTGCGAAACAGGATGCGGTCGAACTCGGCCCGCTCGACCTCGTAGGCCTTGGGCATGGACTTGTCCCAGCCCTCTCCGAAATTGTAGTGCTGGGTGTGATCGTGCTCCGGCGAGACGAATTCGGCCCCCCACTTGTCGATGCCGATCTGGGCGATCTCGTCTGCCACGCCCAGGGTCTCGAACAGCTCGAGGTTCGCCGGGAGGAGCGATTCGCCGATGTGAAATCGCGGATGATGTTCCTTCTCGACCATCACCACGTCATGTCCCTTGCGGGCCAGCAGGGTGGAGAGGGTCGAGCCGCCCGGCCCGCCGCCGACGACGAACACGTCGCAATAGCCACCCGTGGCGATCGCTTTGGCGTGATGGGCATCGCTAGGGGGGCGGGAGGGGGAGGAGGTAGCGTCCTGGGCGTGCATGCGGTCGGCCTTCGTGGCGATGATCGGTAGTCGGGGTTCACGCCGGCCGGTCACATCCTGACGGCCTTGGCAGTGGGTCGATATGATCGGAGTCCGGGCAGGTCGCGTCAACTTCGTTGCTGTGGCGAACCATTCGCTGGTCGGTGATGTCTACTGACCGGCGCGCTGGTTGGCCTTGCTTGAACGCCAAGGTCGGGCCGTGCGATAGTCGCGCGCTTGAGGAACCCCTGCACGATTCGATGGCGCCTCTTGCTCGCGGGTTTGTTCGCGCAACCAAGGCGCGGTGCCGAAGGCGGGCTCATTGCCCGGCGAGGGGCGGCAACGCCGAGTGCGGGCACACCCGCGAGCCCCTTTTGGGCGGGCCGCCAGGGACCCATTTGCGGCGTTGCAGTCCTTGTAAAGGATCCCCGCCATTCACGGCGGACTGCGCCTTGCAACTGGGCCCTTGGCGGTCCCGCAGAGGCACTATCGAATCGTGAAGGGTTTCCTTTAGCAACGGTGGATCAACGGATCACCGAATAGACAAGGTGGAGTCAGGGTGGCATCGGACGACAGAGGAGGTGATGGCGCGGCGACGGGTCGGGAGACATGGTGGCGGGAACTGGTCCGGCGGTTCGCCTGCTGCTGGCTCCTGAAGGGGCTGGGCACCACCGTGCTGATGACCCTGTTCTTCATCGCCTACTTTTACCTGCTCAACGCGCCTCGGGATGAGCCCGTGGTCATGCCAGAAACCTGGATCGACCATCAGGTCCTGTTCCAGCCCGACTTCTTCTACCTGTATGCCTCGCTGTGGGTATATGTATCCCTCGTCCCGGCCCTGATGCCGGATCGGACGACATTGGTGCGTTACGGGGTGGCGATCAGTGTGCTGTGTCTGGCCGGCCTGGCGGTGTTTCTCGCCTTTCCCACCAGCATCGAGCGTGATCCGGGGCTGTGGGCGGGCGAACCGGCCTTTGCCTGGTTGGCCGCCGTCGACAGCGCCGGCAACGCGTTCCCCTCCCTGCATGTCGCCACGGCCCTGTTCAGTGCCTTCTGGATGGATCGCCTGATTCGCGCGATCGGCATGCCTGCCTTCTGGCGCGGACTTTCGGCGCTCTGGGCGCTGGGGATCGTGTATTCCACCCTGGCCATCGGCCAGCACGTGGTCTGGGACGTGGTCGGCGGCGCGATGTTGGCCGCCGCCTTCGCCTGGATTTCCGCCAACCGGCTCTCGGTGCGACATCCGGTCGAGGCACGATCCGAGCGAGGCACGAGCCTCTCCTCCATTGACCGATCGCCAGAGGTGGATCCATGAGCCTGCCGTCCGTCCATCCGTCGCCGCCGCGGTTACCCCGACTCGGCATCACGGCCCTGACCGCCACCACGGCGGCCGGGCCGGGGCAGGGGGCCTTGCTGGACGCGCTGCGTGACCGGCGCGGTGCGTTGGCGCCATGCGATTTCCTCGACGTCGATCTGCCGACCTGGATTGGGCGGGTGGCGGATCTCGAATCCGTCTCCCTCCCCGGTGATCTCGCCGACTACGACTGTCGTAACAATCGGCTCGCCGAACTGGGCCTGCAGCAGGACGGGTTTGCCGAGGCGGTGGCGGCGGCAGTCCAGCGCCACGGTGCCGAGCGGATCGGCGTGGTCCTCGGCACGAGCACCTCGGGGATACTGCATACCGAACTGGCCTTTCGCGCGCGCGACCCGGAGACCGGGGCCCTGCCCAGTCCGCTGCACTACGCGAACACGCACGAGTTGTCCTCCGCCCCCCGGTTCGTGCGCGAACGCCTCGGCCTCAAGGGGCCGATCTATGCCGTGTCCACGGCCTGCTCGTCCAGCGGCAAGGTGTTTGCCAGTGCGCAACGCCTGATTGCCACGGGACTGTGTGATGCGGTCGTGGTCGGTGGCGTCGACAGTCTCTGCCTGACGACTCTGTATGGGTTCGCCTCGCTTGAACTGACCTCAACCGGCCCGTGTCGGCCAGGGGATGCGACCCGGGATGGCATTTCCATCGGCGAGGCGGCCGGATTCGCCATGGTTGAGGCCGACCGCGGCGAGGCAGCGCTTTGCCTGTTCGGTGTCGGCGAGAGCGTCGATGCCCATCACATGTCGACCCCGCACCCCGAGGGGCGGGGGGCGGAACTGGCGATGTGCCGCGCCCTGGATGCCGCCTCGCTCTCGCCGGAATCGGTGGACTACGTCAACCTGCATGGCACGGCCAGTCGGGTGAACGATGCCGCCGAGGACCGCGCGCTCGAGTCCGTGTTCGGGCCGGGGCAGGTCTGCTCGTCGACCAAGGGCTGGACGGGGCACACGCTCGGCGCAGCCGGCATCACGGGCCTGGTGACCGGGGCTCTCGCCATCGAACACGGTTTCCTGCCCGGTACGCTCAACACCGAGCAGGTCGATCCGGACTTCACGGCCGACTACCTGTTGGGCAATCGCGATCGGCGCCCGTCCCGGGTGATGACCAACTCGTTCGGATTCGGCGGCAACAATTGCAGCCTGTTGTTCGGTCGGCCGGAGGAAAACGCATGAAGCTATCGATAAGCGGAATCGGCTTTGTCGGCGCCGCGTTGGCGGACTGGAGCGAGGCGCGGGATGCCTTGCGAACCGGAGCCAAGCCGGGTCACATGCCGCTCGCCGAACTGGGGCGGGCGCTGAAGGCCGACCGACTGCCGCGCACCGAGCGGCGGCGTGCCGGCAAGAGCACGCGCCTGGCGATGATGGCCTGCTGGCAAGCCGTCGAGGCCGCCGGGATCGACCCGGCCACATTGCCGATGGTGTTCGCCTCGTCGACCGGCGATACCGAGGTGCTGAGCCAGAGTTGTGCCTCGTTGGCCGAGCCGGAGCCCATGATCTCGCCGATTCGCTTCCATAATTCCGTGCATAACGCCGCCTCGGGCTACTGGTCGATTTCGGTGGGCGCGCAGGAACCCGCGACCGCGATTGCGGCCCACAACGAGACCGCCGCGGTCGGGCTGCTCGAGGCGGCGATGCAGGCCACCCTCGGGAACCGACCGGTGTTGCTGGTCGTCTACGACCTGCCGTTCCCCGAGCCGATGCATCAGGCCGAGCCGATCTCCGAGCCACTCGCCATCGCGTTGGTCATCCAGCCGGCACAGGATGGGGATGCGGACCAATTGACCCTCGAGCTGGCCGCCGAAACCGACCGAGGCGATCCCGGCATGGCCGACCCGGCCTGGGAACGACTGCGCCGGGAGGTGCCCGCCGGGCGGCTACTGCCATTGCTGGAGGCCATGGTCCGGGGTGAGCCATGCGAGTTTCCGCTGCCCTTCGACGAGACCAGTGGTCTCGACCTGAGCTATCAACCCAAGTGATGAAAGCAAGCCCATGAATAACAAGGAAACGTCGCCAAGAAAACTGGCGCTGGTCACCGGGGCCAGCGGGGCGATCGGGGCAGCCATCGCCCGACGACTCGCCGCCGACGGATTCGACCTGCTGCTGCATGCCAACCGCAATGCCGAGCGGGTTGAGGGACTGACCGTGGAGTTGCGCGCCGCGGGAGGCAACGCCGAGCCGGTGATCTTCGATGTGACCGACCCCGAGGCGGTCGAGGCGGCCTTGGCACCGATTCTTGCCGAGCGTCCGGTGCAGGTGCTGGTGAATAACGCCGGTATGCACGACGACGGGCCGCTGGCGGGGATGTCCGCGGCGCGCTGGCGCGCGGTCGTGGATGTCTCGCTCAACGGCTTTCATCACGTGACCCAGCCGGTGCTCCTGCCCATGATCCGCACGCGTTGGGGGCGGGTGATCAATATCGCCTCGGTGAGTGGCCTGATCGGCAACCGCGGTCAGAGCAATTATTCGGCGGCCAAGGCGGGGCTGATCGGTGCGACCCGCGCGTTGTCGCGAGAGGTGGCCTCTCGGGGGGTGCTGGTTAACGCCGTCGCGCCCGGCCTGATCGAGTCGCCGATGAGTGAGGGCTCGGCGGCGGCCGATGCCGTCAAGGATCACATTCCCATGCGGCGCGCCGGTCGTCCGGAAGAGGTCGCCGAGGTGGTCGGTTTTCTGGCCGGCGAGGGCGCAGCCTATGTCACCGGGCAGGTGATCGCCGTCGATGGCGGCATGACGTGACCCCCGGGGCGATTCACGCCATGATGCGGCCATGAAGCCAATCAAGAGTAGGGCCGACGGCTATCCCGTCATGCTCAGTTTCGACGACGGCCCCCGGCCCGGCTCGACCGAGCGGGTACTCGACGTGTTGGCCCGGCGTGGCCTCGAACCGGACCGCCCATTGCGGGCGGCGTTCTTCACGCTGGCGCGCAACCCGGGCGGCTGGTGGGCCCGCCGCCTCCTGTTCGCCCCCTACGAGATCTGGACCGACAAGGGGAGCCTCGAGTGTTATCCGGACCTGGCGCGCCGGATTGTCGAGCAGGGTCAT
>NZ_JBDODP010000080.1:0-260 GCF_044582135.1 Guyparkeria halopsychrophila
GTCTTCGATCGAATCGTCGCCGATTACCGCGCGTTTGCCGACGAGATCGGTATCGAGGAGGTCACGTTCATCCCGATGTCGGCGCTTAAGGGCGACAACATCATCGCCCACGGCGAGCGGATGCCGTGGTATCACGGCACCACCCTGATGGGCTTTCTCGAGACGATCGAGGTCCACGAGGACCGCCTGCAGGGCAAGCCGTTCCGCCTGCCGGTTCAATGGGTCAACCGCCCGAACCTCGATTTTCGCGGCTTTTCCGG
>NZ_JBDODP010000081.1:0-258 GCF_044582135.1 Guyparkeria halopsychrophila
GCAACTTGAGTTGCTCCACGCCCAGGATGTCGCGGCAGAGATCTTGGCGGCGATCGAGAAAGTACAAACTGGTGAGCTGCGCCTTCAGGGACGGGGCATGAGTGTTGCCACTGCCGCCGGTAAGCTGATTGACATGCATCGTTCCTATACGTCCGGCATCGTTCCTGACCTGCGTGATCCCGTTGATTTGCAATTATTCAACACCCTGCGCAGCTTTATGTATCCGGCGTTCTACCCCCAAACGCTCAAAGTGCACAG
>NZ_JBDODP010000082.1:0-256 GCF_044582135.1 Guyparkeria halopsychrophila
GTTAGGCGGATTTTTTATTATTTGGTCACGGCTTTTGTGGGGACGACTCTCAGCGAGTCGGATAGATGAGTGAGCGTATGAAAAGTGTACGAATACAAAACCTAAGAGCACTTCATGATACTGATGATATCGATCTTAGACCGTTGACAATCTGCGTTGGAAAAAATAGCTCAGGCAAGAGTTCGTTCGCGCGGTTTTTCCCTTTGCTAAGGCAAAGCGTAGAGCAGCGAACGACGGGTCCAATTCTGTGGTACGG
>NZ_JBDODP010000083.1:0-256 GCF_044582135.1 Guyparkeria halopsychrophila
GGGGCGAACGAGGACCGTTTGTCCAGTGGACAAACGCAGCCGACGTGAGCGGCGCGCCCGACGGGGCGCGGCCGGGACCCCGAAAGGGGTCTCCCCATGCCATGAAAAAGCCCCGCCATTCTGAGAATGACGGGGCTTTTCAAATGGGGAGCCTGGCGTTGACCTACTTTCACATGGGGAGACCCCACACTATCATCGGCGATGCGGCGTTTCACTGCTGTGTTCGGGATGGGAACAGGTGGTTCCACCGCTCTAT
>NZ_JBDODP010000084.1:0-242 GCF_044582135.1 Guyparkeria halopsychrophila
GCGCGGCCGCACCTCCTCTATGCCAACAGCACCCAGCGGGAGCGTGATGCCCCATACGGTCGTGGCAAACGGGCGGCTCATCACGTTTTTGCCGAATGGGCCGAAATTTTTGGAGGCCCGTATACCGAGCTCGTGTTACCCCATCTTTTCGGTGAAGGCGGTCGTCCGTATTACAACTCCGCCGTATTGACTTTCTGCCATCAATTGGCCAACGGCGAGGAGCCGACGATCAATGGCTCCGG
>NZ_JBDODP010000085.1:0-220 GCF_044582135.1 Guyparkeria halopsychrophila
CTGGTTCAAGGACAAGCTCGGCATCGCCTCGCCCTCCAAGGTGTTCGCCAGCATCGGCGACGACACCATGGCCGGCATGGCCATGGGGCTGGACCGCTCGGCCCGCGAGCCGGTGCGCAAGATCGACGCGCTCAACCGGCGCCTTCGCCGGCAGGCCGCCGGCATCACCATCGCGGCAAGCGCCGGGATGGCCGGTGGCGCTGGTCCGGCGGCCGCCGGT
>NZ_JBDODP010000086.1:0-213 GCF_044582135.1 Guyparkeria halopsychrophila
AGCTCGAGGCACTGGCCGAGCGTGTCGGCGCGCAGATGCTGCGCCTGATCGACGGCGCTTGGAAGGCGGGCAAGAAGCTCTGGGAGATGGGCCAGGTGGCCTTCGATGTCACCAGCCGGATCGCCGGGCTGGTCGGCGGCTGGGAGAACCTCGCCTTCGTCCTGATCGGGCTCAAGATCCTGCCCACGGTGATGATGCTGGGCAAGCTGGGCG
>NZ_JBDODP010000087.1:0-205 GCF_044582135.1 Guyparkeria halopsychrophila
TAGTCGTAGTTCTGTCCGGTGTGGACAATCTTATGCTCCACTACCTGGTCCAGCGCGGCCATCACACGCGATAGCCGGATGATTTCCGGGCGGGTACCTAAAATGGTCAAGACTTTCATTGGTTCAGCACCAGCTCGAAGTAGGTGTCGGGATTATCCGGATCAAAGAGTTCGTGACTCCAGAACATCGTCAGCAGCTCATCTTC
>NZ_JBDODP010000009.1:0-92609 GCF_044582135.1 Guyparkeria halopsychrophila
ACCGTCACCGGGATGTCCTTCACACGTGCGTAGGACAAGGCGAACGCCTCGTCGGCAAGCTTGCTGATGGCGTAGTTCCAGCGTGGCGGCGCCTCTGGCTGGATGATCAGATCCATATCCTCGGAGAGCCGGGGGTCGGTACGGGGACCATAGACCTCGGAGCTCGACGTCACCAGCACCTGCGGCTTCCAACCGCAGCGATCGACCGCACGCAGCAGGCGTTCGCAGCCCGCGATATTGGTTGCCATCACGCCAATGGGCTGTTCGAGCACCCGGAAAACCCCGACCACGGCGGCCAGGTGGTAAACACGATCGGCCCAGCCGACAGACTCAGACAACCCGGACCAGGTGACGATGTCGGCCTCGGTAAAACGGAAATACGGAGAGTCAAAGTGGGTGGCAAGGTTATCGCGTGACCCGGTACTGAGGTTATCGACGACATGGACCAAATCACCCTGGGCGAGGTGATGGTCAACCAGATGCGAGCCGATGAAACCGGCGCCGCCAGTGATTAAAACGTGCATCCCGAGCCTCCTTTTGTCCCCGATTACCGCGGTGGCACGGACGGCAAATTTTGCCATCCGTGCCAGAGTGTAGTCGACTTAACCGCAGCCGCATGCAGCCGGCATATCAAGGCAGGCGCCCGCCTGACGCCTGTGGTTGCCCCTGCTATCTTTACCCGATGCCCGGCATTAACGCCACCGGCAACAACACCTGTGCCGAGCTCTTCCGAGTGAGGAAGATCGGCCAGCCCACGGTATGTCCACTGCCCCCTCGCGCGTCACGATCCGGGACATGATCAGGGCTTGAACTCGGCCAACGTGACACAGCCAACTCAATCCGGGAGAAACATCCTATGAGCGAACCGACCGTCAACCGCCCTGCCCTTGCGCTGTGGATGATCGCCAGCCTGGCCGTAGCCGTCCTGCTGATGTGGGTCGGTGCCGATCTACATCAGCCCGGCGCCGAGAGTGCGCGCACGCTGCCCGCCTCCCCGTTGACCGGTGCCATGGGGTTTGCCTTCCTGCTTGCCTGGGCGGCCTTTGCCTACGCCGCTTCGATCACGACACCGCACCGGGGCCTGGAGCATGTCGGGCTGTGGGCGGCGCTTATCCTGCCACTGATCATCGTGGTGCTGCTCGACGCGGGCCAATCCCTGATTGCGCTGTTGCTCGCGATCGCCTGGCTGGCGACCCTGATCTGGACCGGGTGGCAACTCGCCCGCCGCGAGGCGCTTGCCGGCCTGATGATGCTGCCGGTGATCGGTAGCGCAATCGCCAGCCTGCTGTTGTCGCTCACGCTGTGGTTGCTGCCCTGAGTCACCCACACACCCGCCCCCCGAACAGCCCTGGAAAAGACGAAGGCCGCCAGATCAAAGATCGGCGGCCTTTCTAATTTGAAGCTGGCTGATTTGAAGCTGGCTGATTGGGGCTGGCGCGCGCGTCAGTCTTCTCGCCAGTGCAGGTCGATCCAGCAGCGGGGCAATGGCTCGCCAGACGGAAACTCGAGATCGGCTTTTTCGACGCTTTCCTCGTCCTGCATTTCCTCGCCCGCGTGCTGCCGGCCCATCACGCTCGGCAAGGCCGGGTCAGCGAGGGTTTCCAGATCGATGATCTCGATCATGTTGTCGTTATCCTTGCGCTTGAGAAACATGCGCCGCTCTCCTGGTTCGGGAAATGGTCTGTAAACCGGTGCGAATCCAACTCACAGGCGTTCTGGCAAGGCGGCACGAATTTCCTCCGGCGACCGAGCCGAGAAATCCTTGGCCTGATCGGCTACCAGTTTGGCCTGAAGCCCCTTTCCCATCTCCTCGCGCAGCAAACCGAGAAAGCTGGGCGCGGCCATCAGGTAGAACCGCTCCACCCGCCCCTTCTGCAGGGCCTGATCCAATTCGGCGATTACTCCTCGGGCGAAGCGCTTGGCTTCCACGTCACGCGCGCTGTTGGCCGGTTCGTAGGCATGCATGGCGTCGCCCTTGCGGTCGGTGGTCGAGCCCGGCCGATCGGTCTCCAAGTCCGATTCTGCCAATCGGGCCGCGGAATTGGACAACGAAACCACCTCCTCAAGCTCTCCCTTGGGCGCGGGACGGCTGGAGGGGTGGATCTCACTGCCGCGATACGCGCCACTGTTGTCACGGACCGCGAGAAAACGCGCCCGAGCCTCATCGGCAACCACTACCCAGGTACTCATAGGCCCAACCTCCTTGCTCTGTCGTGTTGACCTCCACGAGTGTATACGCTGATCTCGTCACCTGCCGCGGGGACCACTGGCAACGTCATCTCGTCAGCGGTGGGATCAACCGACGTCGAACACCTCGGCGCGCGACGCAGGTCGCCGTCTTTCGATGAGCACTGCCCCACACAAAAAACCCCGCCGGTCGGCGGGGTTGTCGGATCGTGAGGCATTGGTGGATCAGTAGAGCTGCGCCGGGTTGACCGAGGTCGCTCCATCGTCGACATACATGCCGTATTCCTTCATGGAGCCGTCGTACAACGCGACGTCATCATTGCCCATGATTTCGCTTGCGACGAACCACACGCCGGAAGCCAGGTTGCCCGAGTTGCAATACGCGATCGCCGCGCCACTCGGATCGATGTCCTTGAATTCCATGATCGAGCGATAGCTGGACGCCGGCAGGAAATTGGCCGCCGCACCATCGGCCCGCACGAGCACGCTGGTCGGCACGTTCTTGGCGCCGGGCAGGTGGCCGGGCACGGTCTTGGACTTGCTGAACACGCCCAGGTACTGGTTCGGTGGGCGGGCATCCAGCAGCTGGATACCGCCGCCGTTCGAGTCCGCTGCCTCGCGCGTCTCGGCATAGGTGGCGAGGATCTCGTCACGCTCGTCGGTCGCTACCCAGTCACCCGCATCCATCTTCTCCGACTGCCCGGTGCCGGCATCAAAACCTGCCGCCAGCCAGTTGGCCAGACCACCGTCCAGGATGGCCATGTCGTCATGACCGAAGTACTTCATCTGCCAGTACAGGCGGGTGGCCTTGGTGAAGTCGGAGCCGGACAGGCCCAACGGCACGATCACGACCGTGTCGTCCTTGTCCACGCCCAGGGCCTGGACGAAGGATTCGAAGTCGGCCTTTTCGGGGATCAGCTTGCCGACCTTCTTGCCGTTTTCCATGCGCTCGACGCGCACCTTGCCCCAATCGACGAATTGGGCACCCGGCACGTGACCGGAGACGACGGAAACGACTTTCTTCCCCTCGACCTTCTCGTACTTCGGCGCCATGGCAAACGCCTTTTCCGACCCGGCAATCTGGAGAACGGTGACCTGCTCGAGGTTGTCATTCAGCCACTGCGGGTCAACTACCGGACCCGGCACATCCAGTGCCCAGGCCCCTTGCGCGATGGCCAGGGCGGCCGCCCCGGCGGGAACAGCGAGAAACCGCTTGAATTCCATATGACTCAACTCCTTCTTCGTGCATCAACAAACGACACCAAGTGGCGTCGGAAAAGCCGCCCTCAGCCGGGCGGGAAAACCAATTGGGATTGCATGGCCTCGAGGCGCCGCGACCACTCGGCCCGTATGGCGCCCATGTCCAGCGGGCATTCGCTCAAGACATGCCGGTCTCGATCCGCCAGCACCTCCGGATCAGGCCACTCGCCGGCATCGGTCGTCAAGGCGCGATCGCGCGCCTCGAGCAACTCGCGAATCTGTGGCATCAGCAGCGCCACCAGGGCCGTCAACCACCGCCCCACCAGCCACGACGGACGAGACCGGTTGATCTCGAAAGCGTTCGGCAATCGCGCCAGCAGCTCAGTGGCCGAGCGAACCGTTTCACCGGTCACCCAGGCGTTGGTGGTGAACAACCGCCGCGCACGCCCCTGACTGTCCATCGATACCGCGACCACGTGAGCGAAGTCCGGCTCGTCGTCATCGGCAATGAAGAGGTGAAAATGGCCGTGTTCGGCCAGCGTCCACTCAGCCGGTTCATGCGCGTGATAGTAAAAACGGGCCGCGCTAACCGGGTCTCGAGCATCGTCGGGGGGAAAATGCGCCCAGTAGTCGAAGCCGTCTTCCGGGTGATCCCGGAACAATTCGGTAAGCACGGTCTGGTTGTCGGCGGCAAGCGCCGCCTGGATCGACCCCCATTCATCAATGGCCGCCAGACCGGCATCAAGCCAGTCCTCGGGCAACCGATGGGACGGGGCGTCATTCATCGAGACATCTCAGACCGTGAGCGGCACTCGATCACTGACCGCCCGGTGCGCAGGGGTTGCTGCCACGCCCCGCCGGGGCGCAAGGGTTGCCGCCTCGGGCTGCCGGCGCACAGGGATTACCTCCCCGAGCGGCTGGGGCGCAGGGATTGCCACCACGAGCGGCCGGCGCACAGGGGTTGCCACCTCGGGCCGATGGCGCACAGGGATTACCACCGCGAGCCGACGGTGCGCAGGGGTTGCCGCCCCGAGCCGATGGTGCACAAGGGTTGCCTCCCCGAGCCGAGGGCGCGCAGGGATTGCCACCTCGCGCCGACGAGGCGCAAGGATTCCCCCCACGGGACGACGGGGCACAGGGGTTGCCGCCACGCGCGGAGGGAGCGCATGGATTGCCACCCCGGGTCTGCGCCGCGGCCGACAGCGGCAGCATGGTGGTCGCGGCAAGCGAGGCGCCCACGGTGAACGCCATGGCCGGCACGGACAACTTGAGCGCGCGGCGGGCGCGGGCCTGTCGGGCGATCTTCTTCGATTCCATCTGATCATTCTCCTCTGAATAAGGGCGGGCGGCCGTCGGCCGGTCCGCGAAATCGCGAAGCCTCGGCGGCTCAATCGTCGTCGGTGCGGCGCGCGGCGCTGGCCTCGCGACCCAGGTCGCGGCCGAGTTCATCATGGTTGCCGGGGTCACGCCCCTCGGTGATGTCCTCGGCGCTGTAAACACCCTGGCTACGCTGCTCGAGCGCGCGACCGGCAAAGAAACCACCCGCCAACACCAGCAGCATCGCGACCACCACCAGCCACGGCGAGACACCCAGCAATTCCGGCACGGTGCGAGCCGATACCTGCATCCCGTTGACCGCGGCCTGGATGAAATCGCTGTCGTAGACGCCGGCGAAGGCCCAGACACCGATCACCATGCCAAGCATGAATATCAGTCCGTCGATCCGGCCACTACCGAACCCGACCACGGAGGTGCCGGGACAGTAGCCACCAATGGCGAAACCGGCGCCGATCAACACGGCCCCCAGCACGGTGCCCCAGAGATACGTTTCGGCAACGAAGAAACCCTGTGCGCCGAAGGTGTTGTTCAGCTGCAGCAACAGGATGCCGATCGCCGCGACGATGATGGCCGTGAACATGACCTTGAACACCGACCAGTCGGTGAGGCGAAACTGGGCGGTAAGTTTGCAGGGGGAGCCAAAACCGGCCTGCTCGAGCACGAAGCCGAACAACAAGCCGGTGGCCAGTGCGGTACCCGCGATGCCGTAATCCATTACCAGACCCTCCGCATCAACAGACTGATCAATATCCCGACCACGAAGAACACGACCAGGAAGACGAAGCCCGCCACGCCCAGCATGGCGGTATTGGAAAGGCCGACGCCACTGGTGCAGCCAGCCGCCAGCCGCGAACCGAAGCCGGCCAGCAGGCCGCCACCCAGGGCGAGCAGCAGGCGCGGCGCGACCCCGATCCGGCCGGAACCGCGATCGACCTTGACCCGGAACCGCCCGGAGGAAACCGACGCGAGGATCGCGCCGATCAGGGTGCCGATGGCGGCGACCACGATCCATGCCGCGAGCGGATTTCCCTGCGCCATGCCACCGAGGTAGGCGTTCTCACGAGTGGCCTCGGGTGCGACCTGAAGACCGATCTCGGTGGCCACGCGGGCGAAGGCACCGGAAGAGCCCATGCCGTTGCCCACCAGCACGAAGGTGAGCAAAACGACCAGGCCGAGCACGATGCCGGCGATAAAGGGGGGCCATAACGGCCTAACTTGGCAAGACATTCCCTGCTGGACCTCCTTGAATCAGCAATTAAAAATCCTGAAAGACCCGCCAATCCAGCGAGCCTATCGATATCAACTGTCAGTGGGCGGGTCACCCCGCCCGGGTGACACCCCCTTAGAAGGCAGCCGCTTCGGCCTCGAGAAACGCGAGCGAGGCGTACTTGCCGATATTCTGATCGAAACCGTTGGTTACCGGGGCGTAGTACTGCACCCGCTCGTCCTCCAGTGCATACGCTTTCGCCTGACTCGGGCCGGCCATCTCCTCGACGGCCTTCTCGGCAGACTCGTAGATGCCCTGAAAGAAGATGCGATTGTGCTCGAGCAGATCGTAGGCCGGAAAGCCGTGGGCCGGAATCCAGAACGCATCCGGCACGTTCTGCTCAAGGGCATCGAACGCCTTGAAGGTCCCGAGGAAGCTGCCGTCGTCCATGTAGGCGATGCGATTGTTCATCGCGATGTCGCCAACGTGAACGATCCGCTCTTCCACCAGCTCGAGGCTGATATCCGACGGGGTATGCGCGGTGCCGTAGAAATGCACGCGAATCGTGAGGTCGCCGAAATCAATCTCGTCGCCATGGCCAACCACCTTGTTCGGCGGTGTCACCACGGTGCCCTCGATCGCGTTACCCGTGGAGCGTTCCATCAGGCTGACCCAGAATTCGCCCTGGTTGGTGCGAATGGCCGAGGCGGTCTTCTCGTGCGCGTAGATCGGCACGTCCGGGTTCTCGTTGACGAAGGCGTGGTTACCCAGCCAGTGATCACCGTGGTAGTGCGTGTTGAAGACCGCTGCAATGGGCTTTTCGGTGATTTCTCGGATCTGGCGCAAGGCCATGCGACCAATCTGCAAGGAGGCGCCGCTGTCGATCACCACGACACCCTTCTCGGTGATGGCGAAGGTGATGTTGCTCATCATTCCCTGGTTCTCCTCGGAGGGGAACCCCCAGGGCGAGACGATCATGTAGACGTTCTCGGTGATCTCGGTGGCCGGGATATCCGGCATCGGCGGCCCTTCGATCACCAGTTTTTCCTCGGCGAACACACGCGAGGACCACGACAGGGGCGCGGCGGCGAGGCCGGCGGTGACCCCGATGTTGCGCAAAAAACGACGGCGCGTTACCTGGAACTGCTCTTTGAATTCCATTGCCTTTTCCTCCGGTGTGCCCGCTTTCGCCTTCGGGGACCTCACGCCGGGCCGGCCGTTCGACTGGGCCGATCCGGAGGGGGCGAGCAGGCCATGTTTATTAGCTGTCTCTAAATAATGATCGCCGTGACCCGAAATTTCAACGTTGTGGCGATCGATATTGTTGATCCGGCGTCAGGTTTGCTTCTGTCCTCGATGCCGGGCCACTACACTATGATGCCTCATTGATTCCAGATAGCGGCGAATTCATGTCCTGCGCCCATCACGACCAGTGCATCGACGATGCCCTCGCCCGCGCCGAGGCGATTTGCGCCCACTCCGGCGCGCGCCTGACGCCGATTCGGCGCGACGTGCTGCGCGAGGTATGGTCCAACCACGAGGCCACCAAGGCCTATGACCTGATCGAGCGTCTCTCGAAGCACGGCGAGCAGGTCAAGCCCCCCACGGTCTACCGGGCGCTGGACTTCCTGCTCGAGCAGGGCCTGATCCACCGCATCGAGAGCCTCAATGCCTTCGTCGGCTGCGAGCACCCCCAGGAGCCGCACCAGGCCATCCTGCTGATCTGCGATCAATGCGGCGACATCCTCGAGGAGGACAACCCGGCCGTGCATGCCGCCCTCGACGACCTCGCCAACCAGACGGGCTTTGCGCCCCGCTCGGCGGTAATCGAACTGCGCGGCCTGTGCCGGGCCTGCCGAACCGCTCATTAACCCACCACCACGTCAAGCGATCACACCGCATGAGCCTAGCGCCCCGCATGAACCCAGCGCCCAACGCCAAAACCATCGCCGCCCTGCGTCGCGACCAGATTCTCGACTGCGAACTGCTCGGCCAGCGCCTGACCCTGCATTCCACCTGGGGACTGTTCTCCCCACGCGAGGTGGACGCCGGCACCCGCCTGCTGCTCGAGCACACCCCGATTCCGCCAGCCGGCAGCAGCATCGTTGATCTAGGATGCGGCTACGGCCCCATCGGGGCCACCATGGCCAAGGCCTGCCCGGATGGCCACGTGATTTTGCTGGACAAGGATTTCGTCGCGATCGATTACGCCCAGGGCAACCTGGGCCGCAATCGGCTGGAAAACGCCGAGGCCCGGTTGTCGAACGGCCTGTCGGCAGTGGATGGCGAGAAATTCGATCGGCTCTACTCGAACGTCCCGGCCAAGGTAGGCAAGGAGATGTGGCAGATCATGCTGTTCGACACCTGGCGGGGCCTCAACCGCGGTGGCGAGGTCTGGTTCGTGTCGATCAACGGCCTGCGCGAGTACTTCAAGCGCACGATGAAAGAACAGTTCGGCAACTACGAGAAGATCAAGCAGGGCAAGACCTACACCGTGCACCGCGCTGTAAAGGCATAAGGACCGACGCCGGTCGCGCGAGTGACGGAATGACCGGAATGCCATTCCGGACGCATGGCGGCAATCGGGTGGCTCAAGCCGTTTCTCGGGGTGCGCTCAGACCACCCGCTTGCGGATGCGATAGATCGCGTGCTCGCCAAACCAGTGGGGTAGCGCCCGCAGCAGCGGTGAGCTGCGGCGATTCTGGTCGACCACGGCCCGGTCGAGGATCTCGATGCCCAACCCCTCGCAGAGCGACTCGAAGTCGCGCAGGGTGCAGAGGTGAATGTTGGGCGTGTTGTACCAGGGATTGGGCAACGCCTTGGTGGTCGGCATCATCCCCTGCACCCCCAGCTGCCAGCGATTGCGCCAGTAGCCCATGTTGGGGAAGGTGACGATGCCCTCCGAGGCAATATCGAGCATCTCCCCGAGCAGGCGCTCGGGGTGGCGAATGGCCTGGATGGTCTGACTGACCAGCACGTAATCGAAGCTGTGCCGACCAAACCAATCGCGGATGCCGTCGTCGAGGTCCGCCTGGACGATGTTCAGGTCGGCCGCCACGCCGCGGGCGACGCGCTCGTCATCGACCTCCATGCCCACCCCGCGCACCGAGCGCTCGGCGATCAGATGGCGCAACAACGCGCCGTCGCCACAGCCCAGGTCGAGCACGCCGGCGCCTTCACCAATCCAGCCGGTGACGATATCCCAGTCGGGGCGATTCATGCGTAACCCTCCTCGGTGCCGGCGTCCTCGGTCATGCGGCGGGCAATATTGTCGAAATAACCACGCAAGACCTGGTGATAATAGGGAATCGGCATCAGGAAGGCATCGTGTCCCTGATGCGCCTCGACCTCGGCATAGGAGACCGACTTGCCGGTGGCCAGCAGCGCGCGGACGATCTCCTTCGAGCGCACCGGCGAGAAGCGCCAGTCGGAGGTGAACGACACCACCAGGAAGCGGGCGGTCGCTGGCGCCAGCGCGGTGGCCAGATCGTCGTCGGCCTCGGCGGCCGGGTCGAAGTAGTCCAGCGCCTTGGTCATCAAGAGGTAGGTATTGGCGTCGAAGCGGTCGACGAAACTCGTGCCCTGGTAGCGCAGGTAGGATTCGACCTGGAACTCGACATCGAAGCCGTACTGCACCTTGCCCGAACGCAGCTCACGACCGAACTTGGCCCGCATGGCGTCATCGGACAGATAGGTGATGTGCCCCAGCATCCGGGCGAGCATCAGGCCGCGCCGCGGGATCGCCCCATGCTCGGCGTAGCGCCCGTCGTGGAAGTCCGGGTCGGTGATGATCGCCTGACGCGCGACCTCGTTGAAGGCGATGTTCTGCGCCGAGAGCTTCGGCGCCGCGGCGATGACGACCGCGTGGGCGATCGCCTCGGGATAGCTGATCGCCCACTGCATCACCTGCATGCCACCGAGACTGCCGCCAGCAACCGCCGCCCAGCGGGAGATGCCGAGCCGCCGCATCAGCGCGTGCTGGCTGTTGACCCAGTCGCGCACGGTGAGGATGGGAAAGTCCGGGCCGTACGGTCGCCCCGTCTCCGGGTTGGTGGACAACGGCCCGGTCGAACCCTTGCAACCACCCAGATTGTTCACGCAGACGACGAAGAACCGATCGGTATCAATCGGCTTGCCCGGGCCGATGGCGGTATCCCACCAGCCCGGCTTGCGGTCCTCGGGGCGGTGACGACCGGCGGCATGATGGTCCCCGGACAGCGCATGGCAGATGAGCACGGCATTGTCGGCGCGCTCGTTGAGCTCGCCGTAGGTCTCGTAGACCAGTTCGTATTCCTCGATCCGGCGACCACAGTCGAGCAGCAACGGCGTGTCGATGTGCGCGGCCTGCGGCTCGACCAACCCGACCGAACTCGGCTGGTGCGTTGTGCCGTCAAGCGACGATTTCTTTGCGGTGGATTCGCTCATCAACGTCCTCTTGGCGTTCAGCCCATCAACAGGTTGCCGACCACCATCTGGGCCACCTGGATAATCAGCAACACGGCCAGCGGCGAGAGATCGATCCCGCCGATCGGCGGCAGTACGCGCCGGATGGGATCGACCACCGGGTCGGTGAGATCGGCGAGGAAGGCCACGCCAGGCGAGCGGTCATTGCCCAGCCAGGACGCCACCGCCCGCAGCAACACCGTCCAGAAGAACAGGTTGGTCACCGTCAGAAAGGTGAAATAGATCGTACCGATCAACACGCCGGTGCCGGTCATGCCGACACCCTGCATCGCGGTAATCGCCCAGACCATCAGGGCCACCATCACGACACCGAATACCAGCGCGGCCAGGTCGTGGCGACCGACCGGCTTGATCACCGTGCGCAGGGGGTTGAGCACCGGATCGGTGATCTTGACGATCGCCTGGCTCACCGGGTTGTAGAAGTTCGCCCGGAACAGTTGCAGGAAATACCGGATGAAGGCGACGAAGGCCACCAGTTCGAAAAGCACCCGGACCAGAAAAACGCTCGGATCCCCGAAACTACCGCTCATGCAGAACTACTCGACAGGTTGATGGTTGGGGCCGGCAGGCCAGCCCGAAAACGCCCGGCTCAATCGACCGGTTCACTCGGCCGCGCGATCACTGACATCGGCCGCCAGCTCCCGGCTGCGGTCACGCGAGGCACGAATCGCCCGGGCGAAAGCTTCGCGCACGCCCGACTCGTCCAGCGCCGCGATCGCCCGCTCGGTGGTCCCGCCCGGCGAACAGACCCGGCGGCGCAACTCGGCCGGCGAGTCGTCCGCCGCCAGCGCCAGCTTGGCCGCACCGAACACGGTCTCCAAGGTCAGCAGCCGCGCCACGTCCGGCGCCATGCCCATGTCTTCGGCCGCGGCCTGCATCGACTCCATCACGTAGAAGACGTAGGCGGGGCCACTGCCGGACAGCGCCGTGACCTCGTCAATCTGCGATTCGGCATCGAGCCACTGCACCACGCCGACCGCCCGCATCAGCGATTCGGCATCGTTGTGCTGTTCGCGACTGACCGCCTCGGCGGCGAACAGCCCGGTCGCACCACAGCCGACCATCGACGGGGTGTTGGGCATGGCGCGCACGATCGCGGCGTGACCGTTGAGCCATCGGGCCAGGGCGGCGACCGGGATGCCCGCGGCAATCGAGACCACCAGCTGCCCCGCCGCCAAATAAGGGGCCAAGTCTTCGGCGATCATCTGCATCACCTGCGGCTTGACCGCCAGCACCACCAGTTGGGCGCCCTCGATGGCCGCGTGGTTGTCCTCGGTCGTCTCCGCCCCGAGCTGCTCGCCCAGGGCACGTCGCCGATCGGCATCCGGCTCGGCGACCACGATCGACGGCCTGGCGTCGGACGGCGCGTCCTTGAGCATGCCGCCAATGAGTGCGGCGGCCATATTGCCGCCACCGATGAAAGCTATCCGCGAGGCATTCATTGTCTCACCTGCCCTATGTGCGTGAATCCAGAACCCAGAAAAATAACACGAATGGCAACCGCCGGCCGCCGCCCCTCAGGAATCGCGCGGCCCGAACAGCGCCGTGCCCACCCGCACGACGGTCGCCCCCTCGGCAATCGCCGCCTCGAAATCGCCGCTCATCCCCATCGACAGGTCGGGCAACGGTTCGGCCAGTGACGCGTTGAGCGCCGCGAGTTGAGCGAAGGCCGCGGTATTCCCCGGTCGCGGAATACACATCAGGCCGCGCAGGCACAGCGTCGGGTACTCGGCACACGCAGAGACGATATCGGGCACATCGGCCGGATCGGCCCCGGATTTGCTCGCCTCACCGTCGACATTGACCTGGATCAGCACGTTTAGCGGGCCCATCACCGGATCGCGCTGCTCGCCCAGTCGGCGCGCGATCTTGGCGCGATCGACACTGTGCACCCAGTCGAAATGAGCGGCGATCGCGCGGGTCTTGTTCGACTGGATCGGGCCGATGAAATGCCAGGTCAACGACAGGTCGGCCAGCTCGGGCTGCTTGTCGATCGCTTCCTGCAGGTAATTCTCGCCGAAGTCCTGCTGCCCCAGCTCGTCCAGCGCGCGGATGGCCTCGGCCGGCTGGCGTTTGCTGACGGCCACCAACGTTACTTCACCCGAATCGCCGGGCCGATCGGCACTCGCCGCTTCGATGCGCGCGCGGATGCCGTGGTATGCGCTTTCTCGATTTCCCATCTTGCACCTTGTGCGTGTTCGTTTTACCTTGTCTGCAACGAAGGCCGAGCCGCGTCACTGCGGCGCTCCGGGCCCTCGACAGGCACCACCAATGGACTTTTCACGGGGCCTTCCCCGCAAAGGACGATCGCATGGCCGAATCTCGAGATATCGACTCCCTGCTGATGTTCACCGTCAAAAACGGGGCATCGGACCTCCATCTCTCGGCCGGCGAGCAGCCCCGCGTGCGCATCGACGGCGACATCCGCAAGGTCAACGTGCCGGTGATGGACCACAAGCAGGTCCACTCCATGGTGTACGACATCATGAACGACCGGCAGCGCAAGGAGTACGAGGACAACCTCGAGGTCGACTTCTCCTTCGAACTGCGCGGGCATGCCCGCTTCCGTGTCAACGCATTCAACCAGAACCGGGGCGCGAGTGCGGTCTTCCGCACCATCCCCAGCAAGGTCCTCACCCTCGAACAGCTTGACGCGCCGAAGGTCTTCCAGGAGCTGTGCGACTACCCCAACGGCATCGTGTTGGTCACCGGCCCGACCGGTTCGGGCAAGTCGACGACGCTCGCGGCTATGGTCGACTACGTCAACGACCATCGTAACGACCATATCCTCACGGTCGAGGACCCGATCGAATTCGTCCACGACTCCAAGAAGTGCCTGGTCAACCAGCGCGAGGTCCATCGCGACACCCACAGCTTCAACGCCGCATTGCGCTCGGCGCTGCGCGAAGATCCGGACGTCGTCCTGGTCGGTGAGCTGCGTGACCTGGAGACCATCCGCCTGGCCCTGACCGCGGCAGAAACCGGCCACCTGGTCTTCGGCACGCTGCACACCAACTCGGCGGCCAAGACCATCGACCGGATCATCGACGTTTTCCCTTCGGCGGAAAAGGACATGGTGCGGGCGATGCTCTCGGAATCCCTGCGCGCGGTCATCTCGCAGACCCTCCTCAAGAAGATCAGCGGCGGGCGCGTCGCGGCCCATGAGATCATGCTGGGCACACCGGCGATCCGCAACCTGATCCGCGAGAACAAGGTCGCGCAGATGTACTCGTCGATCCAGACCGGCCAGGCACAGGGGATGCAGACGCTCGACCAGAATCTCAAGCAGCTGGTCACCCGCGGTGTCATCTCCAAGGACCATGCGCGCGGACGGGCAAAGAACAAAGAAGACTTCAGGTAACGCGTAACGCGCCTGGGTTAAGGCGTCACGCGCCTGGGGCAATCCCCGAGGCAATCGTTTGGCGATCGGATCACGCCGATGCCGCGAAGGGAAGCTCTTGAAGAGCTCACGCCTCGCCTGAATACCTCATCCACGCCGGCCAGCCAGGGCGGCCGGGCGGACAACGCAAGCCGGGAATTCTCGATGGACCGTCAGCAAGCAGCCAACTACGTACAGGCCCTCCTCAAACGTTCGGTCGAGCGCGACGCCTCCGACCTGTTCGTCACCGTCGGTGCGCCACCCTCGGCCAAGATCGACGGCAAGGTCGTCCATCTGACCGACCAGAAACTCTCGGTGGAAAACACCCAGATGCTGGTCCGCTCGATCATGACGGACAAGCAGGTGGCCCAGTTCGAGGAATCCCACGAGTCAAACTTCGCCATCGCCCTGCCGGGGGTAGCGCGCTTTCGTGTCAACGCGTTCATGCAGCGTGGCAGCGAAGGCATGGTGCTGCGGATGATCCGCTCGGAAATCCCCAACTTCGACGAACTCAAGCTCCCCGACATACTGGGCGAGATCGCGATGACGCCCCGAGGCCTGGTGATCTTCGTCGGCGCCACCAGCTCGGGCAAGTCCACCTCGCTGGCCGCGATGCTCGACTATCGCAACGAGAATTCGCGCGGTCACATCGTGACCATCGAAGACCCGATCGAGTTCGTCCACAAGCACAAGGGTTGCCTGGTCACCCAGCGCGAGGTGGGCGTGGATACCGAGTCCTTTGGCGCGGCGCTGAAAAACACCCTGCGCCAGGCCCCCGACGTGATCCTGATCGGCGAGATCCGCGATCGCGAGACCATGGACCACGCCATCGCCTTCGCCGAGACCGGGCATTTGTGCCTGGCCACGCTGCACGCGAACAACACCAACCAGGCACTGGATCGCATCATCAACTTCTTCCCCGAAGAACGGCGCCAGCAATTGTTGATGGACCTGTCGCTCAACCTCAAGTCGGTGATCTCGCAGCGTCTCTTGCGCAAGCCGGACGGTGAAGGGCGCGTTCCGGCCGTGGAAGTGCTGATCAACACCCCCCTGCTCGGCGACCTGATCTTCAAGGGCAATGTCTCCGAGATCAAGGAAGTGATGAAGCGTTCGCGCGAGCTCGGCATGCAGACATTCGACCAGGCCCTGTTCGACCTCTACGACAGCCACCAGGCCGACTACGACGAAGTCATCAGCAAGGCCGACTCGGTCAACGATCTGCGACTGCGCATCAAGCTCGACAGCAAGCGCGGTCTACCCAAGAGCCGCGAGGACGGCGCCGAAGACGATCTCAAGGTCGAATCCGACTGAGGGAAGGCCTGGAAAATCATCGACGACCCCTGCGGATCGCCAGGCCTCCAGAGGCAAGACGCAGTGCCGCCACCCGATCCGCGACCTGAAAAGGACCCCGCCCCATGAGCGAACCGAGCCTCGACCCCTACCTGAAGCTGCTCGCCGACAAGGAAGGCTCCGACCTGTACTTCTCCAGCGGCACTACGCCCGCGATCAAGATCCAGGGCGAGATGCGCTTTATCGGCAAGGACCGGTTGCGCGCCGGCCAGGTCGAGGAGCTGGCCCGCTCGGTGCTCAACCAGCACCAGATCGACGATTTCCTCGAGAATCTCGAGCTCAACGTCGCGCTGTCACGTCCGGGCACCGGCCGTTTCCGGATGAACGTGTTCATGCAGCGTGGCGAGTGGTCGCTGGTGATCCGCTACATCCAGGCGGAAATTCCGCGTGCGGCCGACCTCAACCTGCCGATGGTGGTCGAGGACCTGATCGTCGAGCGCCGCGGACTGATTTTGGTCGTCGGCGCGACCGGCTCGGGCAAGTCCACCACGCTGGCCGCCATGATCGACCATCGCGCCGAAACGCGCCCCGGGCATATCCTCACGGTTGAGGACCCGATGGAATTCGCCTTCAAGCACCGCAATTCGGTGGTCAACCAGCGCGAGGTGGGGGTCGATACCCGCTCGTACGCCGCGGCACTCAAGGAGGCCCTCCGCGAGGCACCGGACGTAATCATGATCGGCGAGGTGCGCGACCGCGCGACCATGGAACACGCGCTGGCCTATGCCGACACCGGCCACCTGTGCATCAGCACCCTCCATGCGACCAACGCCAACCAGGCACTCGATCGCATCATCCGCTTCTTCCCGTCCGAATCGCGCGACCAGTTGCTGATGGACCTATCGATGAACCTCAAGGCGATCATTTCGCAGCGCCTGATCATCGGCAGTGGTGGCAAGCGACTACCGGCGGTGGAAATCCTGGTCAACACCCCATTGGTCTCCGACCTGATCAAGCGCGGCGAGGTCGACGCGATCAAGGAATCCATGGAGAAGAATGCCTCCAGCGGGTCCATGACATTCGACATGTCGGTCTTGGAACTCTTCAAAAAAGGCCTGATATCGCGCAACGAGGCGCTGGAGAATGCCGACAGTCGCAGCAACATGGAATGGCTGATGAGCTTCGGCAGTGGCCAGGACGAACTCAAGGCCGCGGCAGCCGACTCCAGCGGCATCAAGAGCGACAAGTCGGACAGCAACGAACTGCCGCCGCTGGACTGATCAACGTGGCTTGCGTTTGCCCCGACGGACCACGATAATCCTCGACTCCTGCGGGTGTAGCTCAATGGTAGAGCAGAAGCTTCCCAAGCTTAAGACGAGGGTTCGATTCCCTTCACCCGCTCCAGTTTTCCCGGACGCCGCCCGCCACACGCCCGTGCCCCACGGGGCTGTTGGCAACCCCGCCTGATTCCGCCGAGGCGGCGATCGGGCCATGTCCGGCAGCGGCCGCCAGATGGCATGATCCTCCCGTGAGCTCGACCCGCTTCGACATCATCGTCGTCGGTGCCGGCATTGCCGGCCTGACCAGCGCGCTCGCCCTGCAGCGGGACGGCGCCAGCGTGGCCGTACTCGATCGCCATCGCGCTGGCACCGAGGCCTCCTGGGCCGGCGGCGGCATCCTCTGCCCGCTGTACGCCTGGCGCTACCCCCAGCCCGTACTGGCCCTCGCCGCCGAGGGCATGCGCCGTTACCCCGACCTGCTCGCCTCGCTCGACTCCGGCATCGATCCCGAGCGCTGGGTCACCGGCATGGAAATCCTCGACCCGATCGGCGAAGGCGAGAGCGTTGACTCGATCAGCGCAACGCTCACATCGGCCGGCATCGCCCACCAGTGGCGACGGCAAGAGATCGGGCACGGTGAGGCGTTGTGGCTGCCCGAGGTGGCCAACGTGCGCAACCCTTATCTGCTCGACGCCCTGATCGATACGGTGCGCGCACGCGGTATTGGACTGCGCGAGCAATGCGCGGCCAACGGGCTGTTGCTGAGTGAGGGCCGCGTCACCGGGGTGGCCACCAGCGAAGGCGATTTGCACGCCGACCGGGTGGTGATCACGGCAGGCGCCTGGAGCGAGGCGCTGATTCCGGGCCTGGCAGCCGGCAGCCTATTCCCGGTTCGCGGGCAGATGCTGCGCCTGGAACCCCGGCCGCAGAACGGCCTCGACCGTATCCTGATGGAGAATGGCGTCTACCTGATCCCGCGCCGGGACGGCTCGGTGGTGGTGGGCTCGACGGTGGAATACGCCGGTTTCGACAAGACGGTGGATGCCGAGGCGCAGGCCCGGCTGCACGCTCACGCCTGCCGGCTTTGGCCGCAACTGGACGGGGCAGAAATCACGCATCGCTGGGCCGGTCTGCGGCCCGGTTCAAGCGACGAGCTCCCGCTGCTGGGAGAGCACCCTTCGATTGCCGGGCTGTGGGTCAATACCGGCGGCTTTCGCAATGGACTGGCGATGGCCCCGGCCACCGCCGATCTGCTCGCCGATCGCATGGCCGACCGCCCGACGGCCGTCGACCCGACACCCTATCGCCTCGATCGCCTGATCCAGACAGCGCGTTAGAGCGCGTCCTCGTTCTCCTCGCTGGTGCGGATGCGCACCGCACGCCCCACTGGCGAAACGAAGATCTTACCGTCGCCGATCTTGCCCGAATAGGCGGCCTTGACGATGGCATCGACAACCGGGTCTTCCTGATCGTCGCTGACGACCACCTCGAGCTTCACCTTGGGTAGGAAATCGACCACGTACTCGGCACCGCGATAAAGCTCGGTGTGACCCTTCTGCCGGCCGAAACCCTTGACCTCGGTGGCAGTCAGGCCATTGATGCCCAGGTCCATCAGGGCGGTACGCACATCGTCGAGCCGAAACGGCTTGATAATCGCTTCGATCTTCTTCACGTCGCTATTCTCCAGACAAAAAGGGGGCCCCATAGTGTAATGCACTGCAATCGGCCTGCAGAGAGGGAAGGTCTGCACGAATCCGATGCCACCCGGGCCTGCGTGATCAAGGCGCGTCGTCGCCGGTGTACCGGCGGCCACGTCAGGACGGCACGGCGAGTAGTCGCCTGGCCCCACGCGGCGCGCGTTGCGTCGGGCCACTCTCCCTAGGCCCGATCGATCTAGGCCAGATCGATCGGGTCGACATCGATCGACCAGCGCAGCCGTCCAGCCAGCCGACGGCTGCCGACCGAATCGTCCACCTGCCACAGGGCGCGGTGCAGGGTGCTGCGCACCCTGGCCAGCAGTAACAGCTGGAACCGATACCGCCCGGCCCGACGCGCCAGTGGGGCCGGCACCGGCCCCCAGACGGACAATTCCTCGCCGAAACCTTCGCGCAGCTCCTCGGCGACCTTGGTCAGGAAGGCACGTGCGGTATCCGCTTGCGGTGCATCCGCTCGGATCAGCCCGGCAAAGCGCGTCGGCGGCAACTCGGCCTGCTCGCGCTCGGTAAGCTGGGCGGCCATCACCGCCTCGTAGTCCTCGGCCAGCAACTGGCGCAGCACCGGGTGATCGGGATCGTGGGTCTGCACCAGCACCTCGCCCGGACGCTCGGCCCGCCCGGCACGTCCAGCCACCTGCAGCAACGACTGGGCGAACCGCTCGGGGCCGCGAAAATCCGCGGCGAACAGCGCCTGGTCGGCATTGACCACGCCCACCAGGGTCACCCCGGGGAAATCGTGCCCCTTGACCAGCATCTGCGTGCCCACCACCAGCCGGGCCTCGCCCCGGGCAATGCGCGCGAGACTCTCGGCCATCACGCCCTTGCCGGCGGTGGCATCCCGGTCCAGCCGCACGATGCCGAAGCCCGGGAAACGCGCGGCCAGCACATCCTCGAGTTGCTCGGTGCCCAATCCGCGCACCGAAAGCGGCGCCTGGCAGGCCGGACACTCCGCCGGCACCCCCTGCTCGTAGCCGCAGTGATGACAGCGCAACCGGCCGATCTGCCGGTGCCAGGTAAGAAAGGCATCGCAATGCGGGCAACCGGCAACATAACCGCAGGCGTGGCAGACCAGGCTGGGGGCATAGCCCCGCCGGTTGAGATAGAGCATCACCTGGCCGCCATCGAGCAGGTGTCGTTCGATCGCCCTGAACAAGGCCGGCGAGAGCCCCGCTTCCATCGTCTGGCCTCGCACGTCCAGGCAATGGATGGCGGGCATGCGTGCCCCGGTAGCCCGTTCGGTCAGGCGCAGGTGGCGATAATGCCCCGCCCAGGCATGACGTAAACTCTCCAGCGACGGCGTCGCCGAACCTAATAGAACGGGGATAGCCAGTTGCCGTGCCCGCCAGACCAGCACGTCGCGGGCGTGATAGAGAAACCCCTCCTGCTGCTTGAGCGCGGCATCGTGCTCCTCGTCGACCACGATCAGGCCCGGCCGGGCCAACGGCACGAAGGCCGCCGAGCGCGTCCCAATCACCAGCCCGGCCGCGCCGGCGGCAACCGCCCGCCACGCGGCCAGTCGCTCGCCGTCGGCCAGCCCCGAATGCAGGACGGCCGGCTGCACCGCCAGTCGCCGTGCGAAACGGTCGATCAGTTGCGGGGTGAGCGAGATCTCGGGCACCACCACCAGCACCTGCCGCTCCGCGGCCAACTCACGCTCGATCAGGGCCAGATAGACCTCGGTCTTGCCACTGCCGGTCACCCCGTGGAGCAGCCAGGCCCGGAAGCCGTCGCCGCCCGAGACGACGGCCTCGACCGCGCCTGTCTGTTCATCGTTGAGTGCGGGCGCCCTCTCATCGCCCGGCTCGATCGGCACGGGCCACTCGGCAGGCGCGGTGATCCGGGTCGGCTCGGCCCAGCCCTTCTCCACCAGCCGGCGGCGCACCGCCGCTGGCCCCAGCCTCGCGGCGGGAACGGGTTGCTCCGATGCCGCCAGCGCCGCCAGCGCCTCTCGTTGCCGCTCACCCCGCGCCTTACCCTCGCTCAATGCACTCCGGCCGGCCGAGGTCGGCGCCAGTGCCTCGACCTCGAGACGCCGGTCCCCTCGCAGGATCTTGGGCAAGGCGGCAAACACCACGTCACCCAACGGATGGTGGTAATAGGCCGCCGCCCAGCGCAGGCACGCCAGCGTCTCGGCATCCAGCAGCGGCGCCTCGTCGAGCACCTCGAGGATCGGCCGGGTCTCCTGCTCATCGATCACGGCCGGCTCGAGCACCACCGCCACCCGCTCGGATTGACCGAATTTCACGCGCACCCGCACGCCGGGCGCGGGCAACGGCCCGGCGGCGAGATCGAAATGATAGGTGAAACCACCGAAAAACGGCCCCGGCACGACCACCGTCCAGGCGGTCACGAGGCCGGCAGGCGTGGCCGGGCACACCGGCGTCTCGGGGTGTTTGGGGGGGGCGAGATCCATGACGCGGAGGATACCGCAGGCGCGGCGGTCGCCGTCGACCAAGAACGGACGACACCGGGAAAAGGTGGGCAAGCATCCGAGGTGGGACGTCACCCACTTAGTCGTTGGTTGCTTGACTATCCCCGACCGTATGGCATAATCCCGCGCCTTGAATTGATATTTACATCAAGCTCATCCGACCTTATAGCCGAATCGAGGAGTTTACCCGTGGCCAATACCGCTCAAGCCAAAAAGCGCGTTCGCCAGGCGGAGAAAGCCCGCCAGCACAACATGGCAATGCGCTCGCAGGTACGCACCGCCTACAAGGCCGTCATCACGGCCGTGAAAGACGGTGATGCGGAAAAGGCGCAACAAGCCTACAGTGCTGCCCAGCCGGTCCTCGACCGGATGGTGAACAAGGGCATTCTCAAGCGCAATACCGCTGCGCGTCGCAAGTCGACCCTGGTCAATCGCATCAAGTCGATCTGATCTCGTCCGTTTAGTGGCACGCGGGTTTACCCGCAGCGCCACCGCCGGAACGCAAGAGGCCCCGCTTTTCAGCGGGGCCTCTTTTTGTGTGGCGGCAACCGCCCAATCTCAGTCGGCCACGCCGAACTCGCGGCGATAGGCCGCCATCGCCTCGGCCGACTGGGCCAGAGTGGCGTCGTTGGCACAGAACTCGATCAACCCATCCAGGTTGGCAATCGCCACGACGTCGAGCGCGTGATCGCGCTTAAGCTCACCGATCGCCGAGAGCTCGCCCTGCCCGCGCTCCTGACGATCCATCATCACGGCCACCCCCACCGCGGTCGCGTCGTTCGCCCGGATCAGATCCAATGATTCACGGATCGCCGTACCGGCGGTGATCACGTCGTCGATGATCAACACCCGTCCTGCCAATGGCGCGCCGACCAGGTTGCCGCCCTCGCCATGATCCTTGGCCTCCTTGCGATTGAAGCACCACGGCACCGGCTCGCCGGTACGCTCGGCCAGGGCCATCGCCGTGGCCGCGGCCAGCGGAATGCCCTTGTAGGCCGGGCCGAACAACACGTCGAACTCGATGCCGGCGTCCAGGATCGCATCGGCATAGAACCCGCCCAGTGCGGCCAGCGCCCGCCCGTCGGCGAACGCGCCGGCATTGAAGAAGTACGGGCTGACACGCCCGGACTTGAGCGTGAACTCACCGAAACGGAGCGCCTGATGCTCCACGGCAAACTGAACGAAGGCCTGACGATAATCCTGCACGGGTCGATTTTCCTCGTGATGCGTAAACGATGGGTGAAGAACTTTAAAGGGAGCCAATGTGCGTAGAGGGCCCCTAATACTTCGCCAGCCAGATCAGCCCGCCGAGCACGACGAGCGAGACGCCCCAGAAGACGAAGGACCAACGCAGCGAGCGCCGAGCGCGGGTCTTCTCCGGCCAGTGTCGCGGCGAGATGCCCTTGAGCACGAACACCAGCTTGGCCGAGAGGTTGATCGCCGCGATGTTGATTGCCAGCATCAGGCTGGCGGCGATTGCATTGTCCCACTGCCCCCAGCCGACGAACAGCCCCAGGGCAGCCGCCGGCGGCATCAGGGCGACGGCCACCATCACCCCGACCAGGCCCGCCGCTGCCCCGGACGTCAGCGAGAGCACCGCCGCCGCCCCCGAGGCCAGCGCCAGGACCATGGCCGGGTAGCTGACGTCCGTTCGATCGAGCAGTTGACTGTTGGCGACCGGGTCGAGCACCAGCCCCATCAACAGGGCCAGGCCGATCGAAAGGACCAGCCCGGCAAAGTTGGCCGCGATCGCGCGACGGGACAGATCGGGGTCCCCGAGCGTGGTGCCCAACGCCAGCGCGAGATTCGGCCCCAGCAATGGGGCGATCACCATCGCCCCGATCACCACCGCCGCACTGTCCTCGAGCATGCCCATCGCGGCGACCACCGCCGATAGCCCGCAAAGCAGCAGGTAGGTCGATGTAATGCTGCCGCCGCCGGCGACCTCGGCGTAAAGCTCCTCGCGCGAACGCGCGGCCACCGATCGCCTGGGCTCGTCCTCGCCCTCCTCGTCACCGGCCGCCGGCAGGGTCGCCTGCACGCCGCGGATAATGATGCGCGCATCCTCGCAGCGATCGAGTATCTGCTGCAGATCGTCGAGCACCTCCTGCTGCCCCTCGGGCCGCACCACCAGTTCGGTGGAGAAACGCTCGTCCTCGAACGACGAGGTGCGCCACCAGTCGACCACCTCATGCGAATCGGCAATGCGGGCGATCGCGGCCTTCTCGCTGGCCGGCGCGACGATTTCAATGATCTTGAGCGCCATCAACGCCTCCCCAAAAGTGAACCCGCACACCAAAGCGAGTTCGATCCGCCGCCTCCGAGGATCGCGGCGGGCCGGCCCACTGGCCACGGCCATGATAAGGGAAGCCTCGGCGAATCCGAGTCTCCAGCCGCACGCCCGCCCCCGGCAACGACCGGTATCGGTACCCCTTCGGTTCGTCCCAATCAGAAACAGGCGTTCAGCCTGAATTCAGACGCGCCTGATTCAATGCGACGCATACCTTACCCGGAGATGGTCATGCGACGCCTTCAATCTGCCCTGCAATCTGGCCTGGTCCTGCTCGTCTTCACCGGGCTGATGCCATCTGCCCACGCCATGGAGACCTTGGCCGTCGATGCGGATCTGAGCCTGGCCGAGGTGATGGCGGCCACCCTGGCTCACAGCCCCGAAACCGGACGGTTCGAGGCGCAGCGTGCATACGCCGATGCACTCGGCCAGCGCGCGGGAAACCCACTCGACGGACCGCCGTCGTTGGGTTTCTCCCACCAGACCGACGCGATCGGTAGCGACACCGGCATGCGCGAATGGGAAGGATCGGTCGCGCTCCCCCTGCGCCGCCCGGGGCTGCAGGCGGCCGCCGAGCGCCAGGCCGAGGGGCGGCTTTCGGCCACCGAGCAGCAATCCACCGCCTGGCGACTGCAGATCACCGGCCAGGTCCGCCAACTGCTCGCCCGCCTGGCCGAGGCCGACGCACAGGTGACACTGGCAGAACGGGCACTCGCGACCACCGAGGAACTGCAGGCACAGATCAAAAAACGCCTCGATTACGGCGATGTGCCGCGCACCCACCTGATCCTGGCCCGGGAGGAAACCCTGCAACGGCAGGCCGAGCTGCGCCAGGCGGAACTCGACCGAGCCCAGGTCGCCGAGGAATACCGCCGCGTCACCGGGCTGACCACGCGCCCCGCCGACTGGACCGAGTCCCCCGCCGGCGCCATCGCCTTCCAGCAACACCCCGCCCTCCTCGCCGCTCAGGCCGAAGTGCAGGCCGCCGAGGCCGACCGCGCAGTGGTACGTGAACGTGGCCGATCGCAACCGACGGTAGGCATGAACATCCGCCGGGAAGAGAGCGGCCGCGATGCCGTCGACAGCGTGGGCATCTCCCTTTCCCTGCCCATCCAGTTGCAGTCTCTGCGGGCACCCGAGCAGGGTCGCGCCAATGTCCGCCTGGCCGAGGCCCGTTCGACCGCGCGCCTGACGGAGCGTCAGATCCGCCTCACGGTTGCCCAGGCCGAAGAGGCACTCGCTGCGGCACGGACGGAACTCGAACAGGCCCGGGCCCACCGGGATCTTGCCGACGAAAGCCTCGCCCTGGCCCGCCGGGGCTACTCGCTGGGCGAGTTCGGGCTGACCGATCTGCTCCGCGTCCAGACACGTCAACTGACCGCACAACGTCGCGCCGCGATGAGCCGGGTCCGGCTGCAGCGCCGTATTGCCGAATACAACCAGGCCAAGGGGATCATGCCGTGAAACACCAAATGAAAAAATTGCTCGTTGGGGCCTTCGGGGCCGCTCTCCTGTCCAGTCCGAACGTGCAGGCAGCGGATATCAGCATGAGCGCATCCCAGGTGCAGGCACTGGGCATTCAAACCACTGCGACCGAGGCGGCCAGTAACGTCGCCGGACATGCCTACCCCGCCGAGGTCCGGGTGCCGCCGGCCAACGAGACAGTGCTCGCCGCCCCGGTCGACGGATTGATCCAACAGGTACGGGTTGCCGAGGGCGAGACCGTCACCCAGGGCCAGCCCGTCGCCAGCCTGCTGAGCTCGGGCCTGGTCACGCTGCAAAGCGACTACCTTGAGACACTGGCGAGCCATCGCGTGGCAGCACAGGCCCTGGAACGCGACCGGTCACTGGCAGCCGAAGGCATCATCGCCGAGCGCCGCCTCAACGAGACCCGTGGCACATACAACCAGTCCACTGCTCGTCTGTCCGCCCTGCGCCAGAGCCTGTCGCTGGCCGGCATGAGCGACGCCGCGCTGGACAAGCTCGACCAGACCCGGCGTATCGACCCGGTGCTTGACCTCGTCGCTCCCCAAGACGGCACCGTGATGGAACAGATGATCACCGCCGGCGAACGAGTCAACGCCGCCTCCGCACTGATTCGGATCAGCACGTTGGACACGCTCTGGCTCGAGGTGCGTCTCCCGGTCGAGCGACTCGCCGACGTGCAACCGGGAGACCGAGTAAGCGTCGAGGACAAAGGAATACAGGCCGAGGTCATCCTGACCGGCAGCCGCATCGACCCGGATGATCAGACCGTCATGATCCGCGCCCGGGTAGAGGCGGTCGACGGCCGGTTGCGCCCGGGGCAATTCCTGCGTGTACGTCTCGAGGGCGAGGATCAGGCAAACCTGTTGCGCGTGCCGAGCAGCGCGATCATCCGCCAAGGGGGGGATTCATTCGTCTTCGTCGCGACCCAGGGCGGCTTCGATGCCTACCCCGTCGAGCGACTGGGCGAATCGAATGGCTGGTTGACCATCCGCGTGGTCGACACGAGCGACACCGGTGACCGACCCCAACTGTCGGCCGGTGATCAGGTGGCCGTTAACGGCGTGGCCACCATCAAGGGTGCTTGGCAAGGCATGGGAGGCGGTGAGTGATGTTGTCCGCACTGATTCGGTTCTCTCTCACCCAGCGCCTGTTCATCCTGTTGCTGGTCGCCCTGACGGCGGGACTGGGCACCCGCGCCTTCCTCAATCTGCCGATCGATGCCTTCCCGGACGTATCGAACACCCAGGTCAAGATCATCATCAAGGCACCGGGCATGACGCCCGAGGAGATCGAGCAGCGCATCACCGCGCCGGTGGAAGTCGAGATGCTCGGCATTCCCGACCAGAGCATGCTGCGCTCGGTGGCCAAGTACGGCCTGACGGCAATCACCATCGACTTTGTCGAGGGCACTGACATCTACTGGGCCCGCCAGCAGGTCTCCGAACGCCTCGCCGCCGTCTGGGGAGATCTGCCGCCTGACGCGACCGGCGGCATGGCACCGATCACCACCCCGCTGGGCGAAATGTTCATGTTCACGATCGACGGGGGCGACCTGTCGCTCGCCGAACGCCGATCGCTGCTCGACTGGGTGATCCGCCCGGCCTTGAGGACGGTGCCGGGCGTGGCCGACGTCAATGCCCTGGGCGGACACATCCGCACCTTCGAAGTCGAACCCGACACGGCGAGGATGAGCGCCCGTGGTGTCACGCTCGAGCAACTGCGCGCCGCCCTGGCGAGAAACAACAAGAACGACGGTGCGGGCCGCATTCGCGACGGTGAGGAGGCGCTTCTGGTACGCGTCCAGGGTAGCGTCACGCACCTGGACGATCTGCGTGAAACCGTGGTGGCGATGACGCCGGGCGGGGCGCCGATCCACGTCACCGATGTCGCCGATGTCCAGATCGGCAGCCTCACCCGCTACGGCGCGGTGACCAAGAATGGCGACCGGGAGGCCGTCCAGGGGCTGGTGCTGAGCCTGCGCGGCGCCAACGCTCGCGAGATCGTCGCCGGCGTGCAGGACAAGCTCGACGAACTGTCCTCCACCTTGCCGGAAGGCGTGAACATCGACGTCTTCTACAACCGGGGGACGCTGGTCGACCAGGCCGTGCACACCGTGACCAAGGCACTCGAGGAAGCCATCATCCTGGTGCTGATCCTCCTGGTGATCTTCCTTGGCAATCTAAGGGCGGCGGTGACCGTGGCCCTGATCCTGCCGCTGTCCGCCCTCCTGACCTTCATTCTCATGGACCAGGTGGGGATGTCCGCCAACCTGATGAGCCTGGGCGGCCTGGCCATCGCGATCGGCATGCTGGTCGACGCCGCCGTCGTGGTGGTCGAGAACATCGTCGCCCACCTAGCGCGGGAGAAGGAGGCCAAACGTCTCCCCCGACTGCACGTGATCTATCGCGCCGTGCGCGAGGTGGCCGCGCCAGTGACCGCGGGCATCCTGATCATCGTGATCGTCTTCCTGCCGCTACTCACACTGCAGGGGCTGGAAGGCAAGCTGTTCAAGCCGGTGGCACTGACCATCGTCTTCGCCCTGGGTAGTTCACTGCTGCTCTCGCTGACGGCGATCCCGGTGATCAGCACATTCCTGCTGCGCAACGTGCCGCACGATGAGCCGTGGCTGGTGCGCCAACTCCACAAGGTCTACACCCCGGCACTGGCGTGGTCACTGGCCCACCCGAAAACCATCGGGGCGGCCGCCCTGCTGGCCCTGGGGGCGACGGCCGGGGCCTATACCCAGATCGGCAAGATATTCATGCCGACGATGAACGAGGGCGACGTGATCGTCCAGTTGGAAAAGCTGCCGTCGATCTCCCTTGAGCAATCGATCCGCATCGACAAGCGTTTCCAGCAGGAGTTGATCGAGCGCGTCCCCGAAGTCACCGGCGTGATCGCCCGGACGGGGTCCGATGCACTGGGCATGGACCCGATGGGCCTCAATCAGACCGACAGTTTCCTGGTGCTCAAACCCCGCGAGGAGTGGCGTTTCGAGACCAAGGAGGAACTGATCGACGCCATTCGGCTGGTCCTCGCGGATTTCCCCGGCGTGGCCCATGCCTTCACCCAACCGATCGAGATGCGCGTCTCCGAGATGCTGACCGGGGTACGCGGGGATCTGGCGATCAAGTTGTACGGCCCCGACCTCGACGTGCTCAACGAGAAGGCTCAGGCCATCGCCGAGACCGTGCGCGGCATCGACGGCGCCTCGGATGTCTTCTATACCAGCAACGAGGGCGTGCAGTACCTGAAGGTCACCGCCGACCGCCAGGCCGCCGGACGCTATGGGCTGGCCATCGAGGAGCTTCAGACCGTGTTGCGCGCGCAACTCGAGGGTAAACGCGTCGGCACGGTCTACGAGGGCATGCGGCGTACACCGCTGATGATCCGCGGCAGCCGCGAGATCGCCGGTTCACCACAAGCGATGCGCGAACTGCTGGTCAGCCTGCCCGGCGGTCAGCAATTGCCCCTGTCGGCCCTGGCATCGATCGAACGTGTCGAGGGCCCGGTACAGGTCGAGCGCGAGTTGGGCGAGCGTTTCGTCGTGGTGGCCGCGAACGTCGCCGGTCGCGATCTGGTCGGCTTCGTCGAAGATGCCCGCCAAGCGGTCGGCGACCAGGTGTCGCTCGATACGGGCTATCGCCTGGCCTGGGGCGGGCAGTTCGAGAACCAGCAACGCGCGGCCAAGCGCCTCGGACTGGTGGTGCCGGTCTCGATCGGCCTGATCTTCCTCCTGCTGTTCACCACCTTCGGCTCGGTCCGCCAGGCCATCCTGGTCCTGCTGAACATCCCCTTCGCCCTGATCGGCGGCGTGTTCGGCCTGTGGATCTCCGGCGAATACATGTCGGTGCCGGCCTCGGTGGGCTTTATCGCCCTGCTGGGTATCGCGGTGCTCAACGGCGTGGTGCTGGTGAGCTATTTCAACCAGTTGCGGGGGCTGGGCCTGTCACTGCACGACACCGTGATCGAAGGGGCCAAGCGACGCCTGCGCCCGGTATTGATGACAGCCACCATCGCCGCCTTCGGTCTGATCCCGCTGCTGTTCGCGACGGGGCCGGGCTCGGAGATCCAGCGGCCACTCGCCGCGGTCGTCATCGGCGGGCTGGTGACCTCCACCATGCTGACCCTGGTGCTGCTGCCCATCCTCTACCGCCGCTTCGGTGAAGCGGCGCCCCAAGCCGACCGCAAGGGAGCCGAATCATGAATGACGTGTTGCTGACGTTGATCGCCCGCCCCGACGCCGAGGAAATCGTGATCGACTGGCTGCTGGGCCGCGACGAACTCTCCGGCTTTACCGGCGAGGCCGCCTGGGGCCACAGTCGGGAGCACGGCCGCTTCAACCTGGTCGAACAGGTCACGGGCCGCCAGCGCCGCTCGATATTCCACCTCAAGCTCGAGCAGGACGCAGCCGCCCCCTTGCTCGAGGCCATGCGCGATGAACTCGCCGGGCTGGGTCTGCGATACTGGATCGTCCCCCTGCTCGACAGCGGAGCGATCGCATGACCCAAGGACACGACATGACCTGGACACGCATAGCCTCCCGGTTTCGGATGATGCTGGTCGCCGCGGCAATGCTGCCCGGCCTAATGATCGCGTCGCCGGCCGGGGCCGACCACAACCAGGTTTTCGAGCTACAGCAACGCGGCGAGATCCTCTCCCTGGTCGAACTCCTCGAACGGGCGCAGGCCATCCAGCCCGGACAGATGGTGGAGGCACGGCTCGACGAGGACACCCTGGTCTACGAGATCACCGTCTATGGCGAGGACGACCACTACCACGAGATGTACTTCGACGCTCGGGACGGCCGTCTCCTCTCCGAGCACAAGGAAACCGAGGAATCCTTCCGGGCCGATGACCACCACGATGGCGACTGATCGATGAGATTACTCCTGGCCGAAGACGATGCCTCGCTGGGCGCCGACCTGCAGGCCCGCCTGCGCGAGCAGGGCTACGCGGTCGACTGGGTCCGCGACGGCGACGAGGCCGCGTGGCTGGGAAGGGAAAACGTGCACGACCTGGTCGTGCTCGACATCGGTCTGCCGGGCAAGGACGGCCTGGCGGTATTGCGCGAATGGCGCGAGAAAGGGCTGGGCCTGCCGGTACTGCTGCTGACCGCCCGGGACGCCTGGTTCGAGAAGGTCGAGGGCTTCGAGGCCGGGGCCGACGACTATCTCGCCAAGCCATTCCACCTCGAGGAACTGGTGGCTCGCCTCCGCGCGCTCTCGCGGCGTGTGAGCGACCATCCCGCCGACCTGATGCAGTCGAATGGCGCACTCGTACTGGACGAAGCCCGCCAGCTAGCACAGGTCGACGGAAAGCCCGTGAAGCTGACCGGCACCGAGTTCCGCCTGCTGCGCTACTTCGTCCACCACGCGGGCCACGTGCTGTCGAAGAGTCGGCTAGCCGATCACCTCTACGAATTCGACGACGACCGGGACCCCAACGTGATCGAGGCCTACGTCACGCGCCTGCGCCGCAAGCTGGGCCGCGAGTGGATCGAGACGCGCCGCGGCCAGGGATACGTATTCCACCGCGACCGCAGAGAGCCTTCATGAGAAGGCTCAAGCCACGCCATATCCAGACCCGCCTGACGCTCTGGCTGCTGGCCAGCGTCCTGGTCCTGGTCGCCCTGTTCTGGCTGGTTACCGCCCGCGCGCCCGTGGTGCTTACCGAGAGCTACGTCGTCGACCGGCTGGCCCATGACGCCGAGGTACTCATCCTCGGCGTCGACCCGACCACCGCCCCACCCCGACTCGATCCGGCCTACGCCAACCCCATCTACGATCGCCCCTACTCCGGGCACTACTACCAGCTCGATGTCGGCGGCAGCACGTTGCGCTCGCGATCGTTATGGGATTTCGACTTCCAACCCGGCCAACTCGAGTCGCTCCCCGGCACCTACCACACCACCGGCCCGGCGGGCCAGCCGTTGCTCGTCTACGCCGACCGGATTCAGAAGGACGACACCTGGATCGAGGTGCACGTGGCCGAAGACCTCTCGGCACTGGAGGACCGGATCAATACCTTCCGCTGGCGTTTTGCCATCGTCACGCTGATCCTGCTCGGAATCATGCTCGTCGCGCAGCGACTGATCGTCCGTGCAAGCCTGCGCCCGCTCGATCAAGTCCGGCGGGACTGCCGCCGCCTGCAGGAGGGCGAGATCGACCGGCTGGACGAGACCGTCCCGCCGGAGCTCCGGCCCATGGTCGAGGAGATCAACCACCTGCAAGATGCCATGCAGCGTCGCCTGTCCCGATCGCGCAAGGCGCTGGGCAACCTCGCCCACGCACTAAAGACCCCCATCACGCTGATCGACCAGGTGCTGCAACGCTCCCGTAAGGATCTCTCGCCGGAGACCGCCGAACGGCTCGCCGAGGGGGTCGCCCGCATGCGCCGAATCACCGACCGGGAGCTGCGCCAGGCACGCATGGCAGGCGAAGCTCGTGGCGGCCAGCGTTTCGAGGTGGAACGCGATCTGCCCCGACTACTTGGCATGTTCCGCCATCTCCACCCCGAAAAGACCTTCACCCACCGAGTCGATTGCGCCAGCGGTGCCTTGCTGCGCGCCGACCGAGAGGACATGTACGAACTCTTCGGCAACCTGCTGGACAACGCGGCGAAATGGGCCGAGGGCCGCATACAGGTCGAGGTAAGCCGGCAGGACCGCCGCTGGCATATCGCCGTTTCGGACGACGGACCGGGCGTCCCGACCGACTCCCTGCAGGAACTCGCCCACCGGGGAACGCGCCTGGACGAATCCCGCGAGGGGCACGGACTGGGACTGGCGATCGTTCGCGAGATCGTCGAGCTTTACGGCGGCAGCCTGTCGTTTTCTCGCTCGCCTGACCTCGGGGGGCTTGCCGTCGAGATCCAACTGCCCTGACTAGTCCGCAAGGAGGCACCCCAGCACGCAAACAGGCCGGGGGAAGCGCCCGGCCTGTTCATCTTTTGCGGCAATCCGGCCATCAGGAAAGCCGGCATCACGCCCCCATCCCGGCTACGGATAAGAGAGCGTCCGCCGACCCCTGATCTGTTGTCAGCCTTCCTTGCCCAACACGAGCTCGCCCTCGCTCACGTCCACCGTGACGGTCTGCCCGGGCAGGTACTCGCCCTTGAGGATCGCCTGCGCCAGCGGGTTCTCGAGGCGATGCTGGATGGCCCGCTTGAGCGGTCGAGCCCCGTAGACCGGATCGAAACCCGCCTCGCCGAGCGCATCGAGGGCCGCATCCGTGAGCGTGAGCCCGATCTCGCGATCCGCCAATCGCGTGCGCAGATAGTCGATCTGGATGTCGACGATCTTGCGAATCCCGCTGCGATCCAGCGGATGGAAGACCACCACGTCGTCGACCCGGTTGATGAACTCGGGGCGGAAGTGCTGGCCGACGATCTCCAGCACCTCGGCCTTCATCTGCTCGTAGTCGGCACCCTCACCGGCCAGCTCCTGGATCCGCTGGCTCCCGAGGTTGGAGGTCATCACGATCACCGTGTTGCGGAAATCGACCGTCCGGCCCTGCCCGTCGGTGAGGCGACCGTCGTCGAGCACCTGCAGCAGGATGTTGAACACGTCCGGGTGGGCCTTTTCTACCTCGTCGAGCAGGATCACCGAGTAGGGCTTGCGGCGCACGGCCTCGGTCAGATAGCCGCCTTCCTCGTAACCGACGTAACCCGGAGGCGCCCCGACCAGCCGCGCCACGGAGTGCTTCTCCATGAACTCGGACATGTCGATGCGGACCATCGACTCCTCGGTATCGAAGAGGAAGCTCGCCAGCGCCTTGGTCAGTTCGGTCTTGCCCACCCCGGTGGGGCCAAGGAACATGAACGACCCGTTGGGGCGGCTCGGGTCGGACAGGCCGGCCCGCGAGCGGCGGATGGCGTCGGATACCGCCACGACCGCCTCGGACTGACCGACGACCCGCTTGTCCAGCGCCTCCTCCATGCGCAACAGCTTGTCCTTCTCGCCCTCGAGCATCTTGGCGACCGGGATGCCGGTCCAGCGGGAGACCACCTCGGCGATCTCCTCGGTGCCCACCGTGCTGCGGAACAGCTTCGGTGCCGCCCCCTCGCTTTCTTCCTCCTTGGACTGCGCCTCGCCCAACTCGCGCTCGAGCTCGGGGATGCGCCCGTATTGGAGCTCGGACATGCGGGTCAGGTCGCCGGCGCGCCGGGCGGTTTCCAGTTCGGTCCGGGCGCGGTCGAGGGCTTCCTTGATATGGGTGGTGCCGGCCACGGCCGCCTTTTCCGCCTTCCAGATTTCCTCGAGGTCGGAGTACTCGCGCTCGAGTTGCTCGACCTCCTCATCCAGGTTGGCCAGCCGCTTCTTGCTGGCCTCGTCGGATTCCTTCTTCAGCGCCTCACGCTCGATCTTGAGCTGGATCAAGCGACGCTCAAGGCGGTCCATCGACTCGGGCTTGGAGTCGATCTCCATGCGGATGCGACTGGCCGCCTCGTCGATCAGGTCGATCGCCTTGTCGGGCAATTGCCGATCGGTGATGTAGCGCTGCGAGAGCTGGGCGGCGGCAACGATGGCCGGGTCACCGATCTCGATGCCGTGGTGGACCTCGTAGCGCTCCTTGAGCCCGCGCAGGATCGCAATGGTGTCCTCGATACTCGGCTCGTCGACCAGCACCTTCTGGAAGCGACGTTCGAGCGCGGCGTCCTTCTCGATGTTCTGGCGGTACTCGTCGAGCGTGGTCGCGCCAATGCAACGCAGCTCGCCGCGGGCGAGCGCGGGCTTGAGCATGTTGCCGGCATCCATGGAGCCCTCGGCCTTGCCGGCGCCGACCATGGTGTGGATCTCGTCGATGAACAGGATCACCCGACCCTCGGCCTTGGAGATATCGTTGAGCACGCCCTTCAGGCGCTCCTCGAAATCACCGCGGAACTTGGCCCCGGCGAGCAGCGTGCCCATGTCGAGGGACAGCACTCGCTTGTCCTTGAGCCCCTCGGGCACCTCGCCGTTGACGATGCGTTGCGCCAGTCCCTCGACAATGGCGGTCTTGCCCACGCCGGGCTCGCCGATCAGCACCGGGTTGTTCTTGGTGCGCCGCTGCAATACCTGAATGGCACGGCGGATTTCCTCGTCACGGCCGATCACCGGATCGAGCTTGCCCTGCTCGGCACGCTCGGTCAGATCCATGGTGTATTTCTCGAGGGCCTGACGCGCGTCCTCGGCGTTGGGATCGTCGACCGACTGGCCGCCACGCAGCTTGTCGACCGCCTGCTCGATCGCCCCCTTGGAGGCGCCGGCCCGGCGCAGGGTCTCGCCCAGTTCGCTCTTGTCCTCGATCGCTGCCAGCACGAACAGCTCGCTGGAGATGTACTGATCACTGCGCTTTTGCGCCAGCTTGTCGGTGACATTGAGCAGCCGGGAGAGGTCGTTGGAGATGTGCACCTCACCGGCCTCGCCGCCGGAAACGGCAGGCTGGCGGTCGAGCATCTCGCCCAGCTGCGAGCGCAGCATGTTGACGTTGATATCCGATTGCGTCAGCAGGTGACGCACGGTGCCACCTTCCTGGTCGAGCAACGCCACCATCAGGTGGACCGGCTCGATAAATTGGTGGTCTTGGCCCACGGCCAGCGATTGCGCATCGGCCAGTGCCATCTGGAACTTGGCGGTCAGTTTGTCCATCCGCATGGAAAGCACCTCGTATGCCTTGAATTCGTGTAACTGCCTACAAATGTAGGCCCGGCAGACGGGGATTCAAGAGGCGCCCTGTGCGAATGGCCACTGCGGCGGGGTTAGCCCTGGCTGAACGCCACCGCCTCGTCGGCATCCGTTTCGGCCAAGGCGTCCGCGACCGGGGTGCGCCGATCCCCGACACACGGTCCGCCCCACTCGATCACGTCGAGCGTCCCGTCCGCGTGCTCGACCAGCGCGCCGCAGCCCTCCACCCAGTCACCACTGTTGGCGTAGGTCACGCCATCGCTTTCACGCAGGTTGGCATGGTGGATATGACCGCAGACGATCACGTCGACGCCCTCGCACCGGGCGTGCTCCAGGGCCGCGGCCTCGAATCGGGCGACGTGCGCCATGGCGCCTGGCACCCGGGTCTTGATCGCACGCACCAGTGCGCCATGCCGATCATGACCACCCAGGCATCGACCGAGACGATCGAGTCGCAACAGGCACGCGTAGCCGAAATCACCGAGCCAACGGGCGGGCAGCGAAGGGGCGATCTGGGCATCGAACTCGTCGCCGTGCAGCACCAGCGCCTGCCGACCGTCGGCAAGCGTCAGTCGCAACTCCTGGTGCACGGTGATCCCGGCAAACGCCTGGCCGATAAAGGCGCGAAAGCACTCATCGTGGTTACCCGGCACGTAGGCGACCCGGGTGCCGGCTTCGACCAGCCGGGTGAGCTGACAGAACAGCTCGCTTTTCGCCGGAGACCAGCGCCAGCGACGGCGCTGCATCTGCCAGACGTCGAGCAGGTCGCCGTTGAGAATCAGGGTCTCGCACTGGATGGAGGCCAAAAACTCGAGCAATCGATCGGGACGGGCATCGGGCGTGCCCAGATGGACATCGGAAATGACCACCGTGCGGTAGCGAGAAAATGGGTGACTGGCTGGCATGAGGCACCTCCGGCAACGGGGACAGCCCCGTTATCCCGCAACGGGATGACCGTCCCATGTCAGCCGGATCACCATTTGATAACAACCCATGAGAAATCGCCCCCCAAGGAGCTATCTCCCCAGCGCCTATATCCCCTCGGCCTATATTTCCAGAGCCTTCACGCCGAGGGCCGCCGGAGGCTCATGACGCAGACGGTGACCAGAATCAACGCCATGCCTAGCGCGACTCCCCTAGCCAAGCACCAGCAGACCGAACAGCGACGCGGTCACCGGCTCGACCGCGGCCACCCGCGACAAGGCGATCGGCGAAGTTCGCGTGCGAAATACTGAGGAAGTAGATGCTGAAGTTGCCCGTGACGGCAAGGCCGACAGCGCCGACCAGAGGACGGCCTTTCGGTGCGTGCGACAGAGCGTCGCGGACCGCGCCAGCCATCAAAACAGAGAAAACCGATCGCCCCCGATAGAAGGACGCGACCAGCGGATCCCAGCCTCACTCGATGATCATCGCGCCAAACCCGCCGGATACGCCGCACAGAAAGGCGGCAAGAATGACCAGCGCTAGTCCCACTCGGCCCTCCCCTCGGCGGGAGATCGACTCCGCCGTTGGCAGACGCACGAACCAGCGGGACGAACTCGTACCCCAGCGAACGCCGCAAAGAGGTGGGCGGAACGCGTTCCGGCTCAGCGCTCGCGCAGATCCGCGTGGCGGGAGACGAGGCGATCGAGAAACAGGATGCCGTCGAGGTGATCGATCTCGTGCTGGGCGATGCGTGCCTCGAAGCCCTTCATCTTGAAGGTGACGGTCCGGCCCTCGAGGTCCTGCGCGGTCAGTTCGATGGTTTCGGCGCGGATCACCTTGCCGGTGTAGTCGGGAATGGAGAGACAACCCTCGCGACCGACAGCAAAGCCCTTCCAGTTGGTGATCGCCGGATTCACCAGCACCAGGGGCCCGTTGTTGTCCACCGGGCGCTTGGCACGCGTGGCATCGACCAGGCACAGGCGCTGCATGCGTCCCACCTGCGGGGCGGCGATGCCCACGGCCGAGGGGCCGAGGTCCGCGGTGTGTTGCAGGTGTTCGGCAAATTCCCGCAACTCCGGGTCGAATTGCTCGACCGGCTCGCAGACCGTTTTCAGGCGCTCGTCCGGGTAGGTGAGGATCGGTAGTGGCTCCACGCTCACCCCCGCATCGTTTCAAGTGGGGTGACACGCACGGTCAGCCCCTGATCCGCGAAGCGCGCCACGCACTGCTCGATCGGCTCGATCCCGTCACTGCTCTCGCCGTCGATCTGCATGATGTAGATCGGCTTGTCGCTCGACCCGCCCACGTCCGAGCGCAGATCCAGGATGTTCATGCCGGCCTCGAGTAGCGCGGCCGTGACCTCACTGACGATGCCGCTGCGATCGGCGCTGTGCACGATCACCGACACGTCCGGCTCGCGGTGCTGATGCAGGGCCGCGTCGATCTGGTCGACATGCAGCTTGAGGCCGAACTCGGCCCGGGTGGATTCGAGCAGACCGGCCACCTCCTCGGGGTTGCCGGCGCCACGCACCATCATCATGATCGCGAACTGGTTGCCCAGCCGCATCATGGCCGTCTCACCGAGCTCGGCACCCACGCCGAACAACACCCGGGTGACATGGGCGACGATGCCGGGGCGATCTGCCCCGACCAGGGTCAGCAAAAGCCAGGGTTGCGTCATTTCGGTCTTCCTCTTTTCAGTCGGTTTCGCGCCAGATCAGGGTGGCCATTCGGCCGGTCTCGCCCTGGTCGCGGCGATACGAGTAGAACAATTCGGGCAGGGCGTAGGTGTCCCGCTCGCCGCCGAACACGCGGGTAATCCCCTGCCGGCGCAATCGAGACCGGGCCAACGCGAACAGGTCGGCATGGAATCGACCGGCCTCGGCCCCACCACGGAAGGCCGAGGCATCGGCGGGGTATTCGCGCATGAACGCCTCACGCACGTCCTCGCCCACCTCGAAATGCGCCGGGCCGATGGCCGGGCCCAACCAGGCCATCATCTCGTCACCGGCCACCGAGAACCGATCGACGGTGTGCTCGATCACGCCGGCGGCCAGACCACGCCAGCCGGCATGGGCGACCGCGACCTCGCTGCCGTCGTGGCTGGCAAGCGTCACCGACAGGCAATCGGCGGTCAGCACCGCCAGCACCTCGCCGGGGCGGTTGGTATAGGCCGCGTCGCCCTCGGGGCGATCGGTCGGCACCGCCGGCCCGACGACCGTGGTGCCATGCGTCTGGTTCAGCCAGCGGGGCGGCTCCGGCAGCGCGAGCATCTCGGCCAGGTCGGCCCTGTTGGCCGCCACGGCCTCGGCATCGTCACCGACGTGTGTCGCCAGATTGAAGCCATCGAACGGTGGCCGGCTATGGCCACCGATCCGGGTGGTCACGCCGGCACGCACGCCGCCCGGCGTCGGCCAGGTGGCCTCGATAAAGCGACTGCCCTCGGGGGCGTCAGTCGGGATCCGTGACATAGATAACCTCGGCCTCTCCTTCGTCGTTGCCGTCGCGATAATCGCGCAGCAGTTCGATCAATTCGTCCATATCATCCGGCATCGGCGCCTTGAGCGACAGCGTCTCGCCGGTCTCGGGGTGGGTGAGCGTCAAGCGCCGGGCATGCAGGGCCTGACGACCGAAGTCGCGCAGCACCTCGACCAGCATGTCCTCGGCACCCCGCGGCAAGCGCGGACGCCCCCCGTAGACCGGATCACCCACGATCGGGTGGCGGATGTGCGCCATGTGCACCCGGATCTGGTGGGTGCGGCCCGTTTCCAGACGGACACGCAACCAGGTGTGCTCGCCGAACTGCTCCACGACCCGGTAATGCGTCACGGCCGGTTTGCCCTGGGCCACGACCGCCTGGCGCTGCCGATCGCGGGCATGTCGCCCGATCGGCTCGTCCACCGTGCCACCGGCGATCAGGTGACCAACCACCACCGCGTCATATTCACGGCCGATACGGCGCTCGGCCAGGTCGGCAACCAGTGCCTGAAATGCCGCCTGGGTCTTGCCCACGACCAGCAGGCCGCTGGTCTGCTTGTCGAGCCGGTGCACCACCCCGGCACGCGGCAACAAGGCCAGCTCGGGATCGTGATGAAGCAATGCGTTGACCAGCGTACCATCCGGATTGCCGGCCCCGGGGTGGACCACCAGGTCGACCGGCTTGTTGACCACCAGCAGGTGCTCGTCCTCGAAGACGATATCCAGTGGGATGTCCTGGGGACGATCCTCGCTCTGCTGCTCCAACTCGGTCCGCAGGGCCAGGGTCTCGCCGCCCAGCACCGTGTCGCGCGGTCGCATCGACCGGCCGTCCACCGTCACTTCGCCACCCTTGATCCATTCCTGGATTCGGCTGCGGGAGAAGTCCGGCCATAACTGCGCGGCCGCCTGGTCGAGACGCATGCCGGCCAGCTCGGCGGGAATCAACAAGGTGCGTTCTACATCCATCAGTCGGGAATCAGCCATCCAAAAGCAACGGAAGCGCGCCGTGGCGCCGTCCGTCGTGACATGAAAAAGACGGGCAAACACCCGCCATGAGATTGGTTGGTTTTTAGCATCTTATCTGCGAAGATTATCCGCTAACGCTCGCCCCATCAACGCGCCGTACGATGCGCTTTTGGGCGGGCGGCGTCCACTCACTACTGCCAGCGGCCCTTCACTCCTGATCATGACCCAGCATCGCGACCGTAACCGTCCGGCCACTCGCCGCTCTCTTCCCCGGCACCTTGCCCGCGCGGCCCTGATCGCCGGCATGGTCACGTTCGCCAGCGGCTGCTCCTGGTTCTCGAAGAACGACGACGATCAAGTGGACCTCTCCGACCCGACCGCCTCGGCCGGCCAGCTCTATCAGGAAGCCAACGAGGCGATGCGCCGGGGCAACTACGAGACGGCAATCAAGAAGTACGAGACCCTGGAGGGCCGCTACCCGTTCGGTGCCTACACCGAGCAGGCGCAACTTGAAGTCGCGTATGCCTACTACAAGTACGACGAACCGGATTCGGCGATCGCCGCCGCGGATCGTTACATTCAGCTGCACCCTCGTGGTGACAATGTGGCCTACGCCCTGTACCTGAAGGGGCTGGCCAACATGAGTCGTGGCGATTCGCTGATCAACAAGATCGCGCCGCCGGACCTCTCCAAGCGCGACCAGTCGGTGATCGAGGCGGCGTACAAGTCGTTCGCGCGCCTGGTCGAGCAATACCCCGACAGCCAGTATGTCGACGACGCCAGCCGCCGCCTGGTCGAGGTGCGCAACTCGCTGGCCAAGCACGAGATCCAGGTAGCCGATTACTACATGCGGCGTGGCGCGTGGCTTGCCGCCGCCAATCGGGCTCAATCGGCACTCGACAAGTACAACGGCTCGACCTCGACCCTCCCGGCGCTGAAACTCTTGATTCGTGCCTACGACAAGCTGGGCCTGGAACAGGAACGACAGGACGCCGAAGCGATTCTCGAGGCGACGCGCCAGGCGAATGCCGAGGACTCCTGAATCGACGGATGCGTTTCGGCCGGCTTTCCGGCGGAACCGTGAAAAGAAAGGGCCGATGGCGATGCCGTCGGCCCTTTCTTTTGTTCGGTGCCATGACGCCCTGCCCACAAAGGATCCATCGCACCTTGTCGGGAAACGCGGCGCGAATCGTCACAAGAAGTACGCCGATCACGCGTCTTGCCCATCCTGGTGCTACGCTCGAACCACAGGAAGTGGTCGCCCTCCTGCGACAGCTGTTTAGGCAGCGGCCTCTCTGACCTTCCCAGCACTCCCATGTTGCGGATGACAACCCCGCCCACTGGAGGCATGACCGTGATCAACAAGACACTCGTACTCAGTCTTATCCTGTTCGGATCCGTCGGACTGGCCAGCGCCGATTACGCCGAGGGCATGCGCCACTACGAGATGCAGGAGTACCGCCAGGCACTGCAGGAATTCAGTGACGCAGCGAAACGCGGCGATCCCGATTCCCAGTACATGTTGGGCCGCCTGAATCAAGCCGGCAACGGCACCGCCCAGGATTTCGTGCAGGCCCACAAGTGGTACAACCTGGCTGCGGCCCGCGGTCACCGCCATGCCGCCGAGGCCCGCGATTCGCTGGCCAAACGCATGACGGCCGGACAGATCGCCGAGGCGCAGCGCGCAACGCGGGGCTGGCAGCCGGAAGAGGCACGCTCTTCACAGGCGACATGGGAGTCGCGGTCCGACATCGAGAACCTGTCGGATCGGGAAAGCGTGGCCGAGATTCAGCGTGAACTCAATCGACTCGGCTACGACGCCGGCCCAGTGGATGGCGCGATGGGAAACCGAACCCGCAATGCGATACGCCAGTATCAGGTCGAAATGGGCATCGATCGGGACGGCCGCGCATCGGCCCACCTGCTGAGACGCTTGCGCCAGACAGAGAAGGAAGACGTGGCCGCCCCCTCCGAGCAGCAGCAACCTGCCGCCTCGGCGCGAATCGCCCTGCAGGACAACTTCGACGACGGCGATTACCGTCGCAATCCCTCCTGGACGGTGCTTAGCGGCGACTTCGAGGTCGATCTGAATGGGTTGCGCAGCGTCGTCGAACCACAACGGGCGGCCGATCGTGCATCGCGCGGTCTCAGCTCTGATCGACCGGAAGAGATCGGCCTGGCCGTGCTGGGCATGATCCTCGAGCAGAGGGGCAATGGCAGACAGGCCGAGAAGCCCACCCCCATGGAGCCGGCACAGATCTTCGTCAATGCGCCCGTCGACAACGCGTTCAGGATGGAGGTGGATCTCGCCTCGCGCCAGCAGCCCGGCAGCCTGCAACTGGGGGTCTTCCAGGGCAACTGGCCCAATGCGACCGGCTACCGCCTGGTTTACTCTGCCGGCTCACAGCCGGGGCTCAGCCTGATCAGGCTGATTTCCGGAAGCGCCGAGACAGTGGCCCGCCATGACGGCCGGCTCGACCTTGAGGACGGCCGGTTCCACAGCATCGTCTGGAGCCGTGACGAAAGCGGACAGATGCAGGTCCACGTCGACGGTCGGCACATGCTTGGCGTGCAGGACAACGGCCTGCGCGACCCCTTCCAGGGCTTCGTGCTGGCAAACCAGGGCGGCGACTACACCCTGGGACGAATCAGACTCGAGGACTAGGTGCCGACAAGGCCCGCTCCAGGCGGCGCCATCCTTCGGTTGGCTGGCGAATAGACCGATTGCTGTCGAGGGAACGACATGCGCTCGGGATGGGTGTGCCAGGGAAGGAGCTCGACAGAAACGGGATGGCGGGCGCCATCGTCACGCCCGCCATCCCGCTAGCCGTGAGGCATGGAAGCTGCGCCGGGAAAGTGGTTCATCCCACGCAATGGGGCACACAGCCACCTTCTGCCGCTCGGAGGGCCTGTTGGGCCTGGCCGCCTGACTTGCCCCCAGCCCCTGGTCGTCTACCGAGGCAATCCGTTTCCCTGACAGCCATAGCCGGGCAACACACGCCCAGCCAGTGGCGACTCACACGAAAGCGTCCTGGCAAACCAAGGATGCGACCAAGCCAAGCCGGCAACTCGTTGGCGCCTTTCCATCCGGGTCGCCCCCGGATCATCACCCCGGATCATCACCAGCACTCGGCGACCGTGACCCCTCCCCTGTCTGACCACGACTCGTTCGATTACCCGTCAGGCCACCACAAACCCTGATCGCCGGCACGGCGGCAGGTTTTGCCACGCCCCGACAAGCCCCGTGCAGGAAAAATGGCAGGCAAAGCAAAAGCCCCGCACGATGGCGGGGCTTTCGAGGCAGCCGGCTCGAGGCCGGCAAGGCGCCGGATCAGCGCTTGGAGAACTGAACCGAACGACGTGCCTTGCGCAGGCCAACCTTCTTACGCTCGACCTGACGAGCATCACGGGTCACGAAGCCGGCTTCACGCAGCTTCGGACGATGTGCTTCGTCATAGTCCATCAGCGCACGGGTCAGACCGTGACGAACGGCACCGGCCTGGCCACTCGGGCCACCGCCAGCAACGGTCGCGACGACGTCGAACTGGTCGCCCACTTCCAGCAGCTGCAGCGGCTGGCGAACGACCATCTGCGCGGTTTCACGACCGAAGAAGTCTTCGATGCTCTTGCCGTTGATGGTGATGTTGCCGGTACCCGGACGCAGGAAGACCCGTGCAGAGGATCTCTTGCGACGACCGGTTCCGTAATTCTGTGTCATTGCCATGAGTAGTCTCTCTTAGATCTCGAGCAGCTGGGGCTGTTGCGCCTGATGATTGTGCTCGGCGTTGGCGTAGACCTTGAGCTTGGTATACATCTGACGACCGAGCGCATTCTTCGGCAGCATCCCCTTGACGGCCAGCTCGATGACGCGCTCCGGGGAACGCTCCATCAGCTTCTCGAAGGTGAAGTGCTTCATGTTGCCGATGAACCCGGTATGGAAGTGATACATCTTGTCAGTGGCCTTCTTGCCAGTGACCTTGATGTCCTTCGCATTGACGATAACGATGTAGTCACCGGTATCGACGTGCGGGGTGAACTCGGCCTTGTGCTTGCCACGCAGACGGCGGGCGACCTCGGTAGCCAGACGACCCAGCGTTTTGCCGGATGCATCGATGACGTACCAGTCGCGTTTTACCTCGGCCGGCTTGGCGGAATAGGTTTTCATGGATCGACAGCTCCCAGCCCAGAAGCGATACATTGATTTCAAGAGGGCGCGAAGTCTACCCGAAGGTAGCGCACCCCGCAAGGCCGATTTCGCAACCGGCCTTGAACGTGGAGAACCGCGGAGTATAAAACGCATCGGTGCGGAAAGCGAAGGACTTTCCGCACCGAAAAGAGAAGGCCTGCTCGAATCCGATGCCATCCTGGCCCGACGAGTCATTCGTGATCAAGGCCCATCGGCGCCGGCGTGCGGTGGCCACGCCAAGACGACGCAACACCGAGCACGGGCAACTCACGGCACGCAGAGCGGCATCGGAGTCGCGCAGACCTTCCCTCGACATATTCCAGACAAAAAAAATGCCGGCAGGAGCCGGCAACAACAAGAACCACCAAAGGAGGATAAGCAATTCACGGTATAAATATATACTAATACTCCACGGGGCGTCAACCCACTTCCCGCATTTTCTTCTAGCCCTGTCGGCGCGTCGCCCACGGCTCAAAGCGGTAGGCCCTTGGACCTTCAGAAATCGGACCATCACCCGCCTTGACCACTCCACCGGGCCACTGCACTCTTCACGACATGAACTCGCCCGATCCGTCCGCCCGCGCGCACCCGAACCCATCGGCCACACTCGATCAGGCCATCCAGTCGGATGCGCTCGACTGCGTGATGTGCGGGATCTGCGTTCCACACTGCCCCACCTTCTCCCTGACTCACAACGAGGCCGATGGCCCCCGCGGGCGCATCAGCCTGCTGCTCGGCATCAGCCAGGGCGGATTGACGCCGGATGCCGACGTCAGCCGGCACCTGGATACCTGCCTGACCTGTCGCGCCTGCGAAACCGTCTGCCCCTCGGGGGTCGCTTACGGACGGCTGATCGACAACGGCCGGGCACGCCTGGCCCACGAGTCGGCACCCGCAACGCGTCCGCAGGCCGAGGCCCGCGTCTGGCGACTGCTGCGCGACCAGCTGCTGACAAGACGTCGGCGCCTCGGCACGGCCTGGCAGGCGTATCGCGTCATGCAACGACTGGGACTGGGCGGTGTGGCTCGGCGACTGGCCGGACCGATCGGGCGCGCCCTGCCCCGCCAACTGACCCACACCACGCCGCAGCAGACACCAAGTCACGAGCTGCCCCCATCTCGTGGGCGCGTGGGCCTGTTTATTGGCTGCACTGGCGCGGCCATGAACGCCCCCGCCGTGGCCGCCGCCCGGGCGGCCATTACCGCATTTGGCTATCAACCGGTCATTCCGGGCGATCAGGGCTGCTGCGGCGCGATGCACGCCCACGGCGGGGAACCGGATGCAGCAAGTCAACAACGCGAACGCAACGCGGCCGTGTTCAAGGCGGTCGGCGTCGACGAGGTGATCGTCGTCGGCACGGCCTGCACGGCCGAACTGACCGCCTTGCAGGCCTCGCACGGCTTGAAGGTCCGCGAGATCACCGAGTGGCTACTTGGGCGCGAGCCGGAGGAATGGCCCCGCCTGGCAAGGCTCGACCACCGCGTCGCGCTGCACACCCCCTGCAGCCAGCGCAATCACCTGGCGCAACCCGACGCCAGCCGACGACTGCTGGAGTCCATTCCGGGGCTCGAGTTGCTGGAGATCGATGGCAACGCGCGTTGCTGCGGGGCGGCGGGGATGCAGGTGCTGCTCTATCCGGAACAGGCCGAACGCCTGCGGGAACCGAAGCTCGAGTCGATCGAGCGGCTGGCGCCCGATGTCGTCGTCAGCGCCAATGTCGGCTGCGCGACCCACCTGGCGGCGGGCGCGAATCAGGTCGTCAAGCAGCCGGTGGAGTTGCTCGCCGAGTCGATCGCCGCAGCGAAAGACTGAGTGCCAGGGAAACCCTGCACAAATCCGATACCACTCTTGCGCGCCTTGATCACGAACGACTCGCCGGGCCAGAGTGGTATCGGATCCGTGCACCTAGCCGCTGGGCACGTCCGCGTCGGCCAGATTGCGGCCGTAGAAGATCTCGAACATCTCCTTTTTCAGCGCCTTCTCGATGCGGGTGCAGACCTGCGGGCTGTAATCGTCGGTGCCGTGACCGAACAGGTAGTTGTCCAGATCGAAGTCCTTGAGAAGCATCTTGGTGTGGAAGATGTTCTCCTGATAGACGTTGACGTCGATCAGTTGGTAGCGCTGCCGGGTGTCCTCGGACATGTAGTTCTGGATCGAGTTGATCTCGTGATCGATAAAGTGCTTCTTGCCGTGCACGTCGCGGGTAAAGCCCCGCACGCGGTAATCGAGCGTCACGATGTCCGAATCGAAGCTGTGGATCAGGTAGTTGAGCGCGCGTAGCGGCGAGATCCGCCCGCAGGTGGACACGTCGATATCGGCCCGGAAGGTGGAGATGCCGTTTTCCGGGTGGCTTTCCGGGTAGGTGTGCACGGTGATGTGGCTCTTGTCGAGGTGGGCCACCACCGACTCGCGCGACAGCTCGGCATCACCCGGCAACGGGCCCGGCTCCTCGTGATAGTCGATGCCCTCGGCGATCACCGGCTCCTCGGAGATCAGGATGGTCACCGAGGCGCCCTGCGGCTCGTAGTCCTGCCGGGCGACATTGAGGATGTTCGCCCCGATCATCTCGGTGACATCCGTCAGGATCTGGGTCAGCCGGTCGGCGTCGTAGACCTCGTCGATGTAGGCGATGTACTCGTTGACCTGCGCCCGGGTCTTGGCATAACAGATGTCGAAAATCGACATGCTCAGCGTCTTGCTGAGGTTGTTGAACCCGTGCAAGGTGACCGACGGCTCACCCATACTCTACCCCCCTGACAAAAACAAGGCGCCCGGCCATACAAAGCCGGGCGTTTTTACAATCGATGAAGAGTTGATGCCGCCATCGACGGCACCGTTGGGCGAAGTGTAAACCGCCACCTCCCGGATGACCACGAACAACTGCGCCGCCCGTCACGACTCCGGTCATGCCCCCGGTCACAACTCGGGCTCACGCACCTCGAAATCGTGGGTCAGTTCCACCGAGTCGCGCAGCATTGCCGAGACCGAGCAGTACTTGTCCGCCGACAGGTTCACGGCCCGCTCCACCTTGTTCGGATCGAGCCCCTTGCCGACCACCACGTAACGGGTATGAATGTGGGTGAACACCTTGGGCGCCTTGACCTCGGCACGCTCGGCGGACAGTTCGATCCAGCAATCCTCGACCGGCTGGCGCTGCTTGCCCAGGATCATCATCACGTCGATGGCGGTGCAGCCACCCAGCCCCATCAGGACCATCTCCATCGGCCGCGGGCCGGCATTACGCCCGCCGATCTCCGGCGCGCCATCCATCACCAGCCCGTGACCGCTGTCGGCCTCGGCCATGAACGCCATGCCGTCGACCCATTTGACTCGTGCTTTCATGCCTCTCCTCCCAGTTCGAACAGTTCCGCCAGCGCCTCGCCCGGCTCCTCGGCCCGCATGAACGCCTCGCCCACCAGGAAGGCATGCACGTCGTGCTCACGCATGCGCCGGACGTCCTCGACCGCGAGAATGCCGCTTTCCGTGACCACCAAGCGGTCATCCGGGATGTCGTGCAGCAATGACAGGGTGACATCGAGGCTGACCTCGAAGCTGCGCAGATCGCGGTTGTTGATGCCGATCAGGCGGGTGTCGAGCGTCAGGGCGCGCCGCAGTTCCTCGTGATCGTGCACCTCGACCAGCACGTCCATGCCCCAGTGGCGCGCCCGATCGTGCAGGGCATGCATGGTCTCGTCGTCGAGGGCCGCGGCAATCAGCAACACGCAGTCGGCGCCCATCGCGCGGGACTCGTCGACCTGGTAGGGCTCAATCAGGAAGTCCTTGCGCAGCACCGGTAGACGGCAGGCGGCGCGGGCGGCCTTGAGGTACTCGGCATCGCCCTGGAAGAAGTCTCGGTCGGTGAGCACCGACAGGCAGGCCGCCCCGCCCTTCTGGTAGCTCTTGGCAATCGCCACCGGGTCGAACGGATCACGGAACACGCCGCGGCTGGGCGAGGCCTTCTTGATCTCGGCGATCACCGCCGGGCGTTTCTCGGCGACGCGCGACTCGATGGCCCGCTCGAAGCCGCGTGGCCGATCGGCGGCCAGCGCCATGTCTTCCATGGCGAGCGGCGGGGTCACTTGGCGGGCGGCGACCACCTCGACACGCTTGCGGGCAATGATCTTTTTCAGGATATCGGGGGTATCAGTCACGGCAGTCACGGCGGGTAGTCATGGATGGGTCGGCCGAGCGCGTAGGGATAGAGCGCCCCGGCCAAGCGATTCAGGCGTGGCAGGCGCGGGTCATGGCGACCAACTGATCGAGCTTGTCCAACGCGCGCCCCTGTTCCAGCAAACGTTCGGCGGTGGCCACACCGGCGACCAGGTCCTCGGCCAGGCCGGCGGCGTAGATAGCCGCGCCGGCATTGAGCGCGATCATGTCGGCGACCGGGCCAGCCTCACCACCCAGGGCCGCGCGCACGCGCTCGACGCTCTGTTCGGGACCATCGACGATCAACCGGTCGAGCGGCTGGCGCGTGATGCCGAAATCCTCCGGCTCGATGCGGAAACGACGAATCGTGTTCTCTTTAAGCTCGGCGACCTCGGTGGCTTCCGCCAGCGAGATCTCGTCGAGACCGTCGTGGCTGTGCACCACCAGCACGTGGCGGGCGCCGAGGCGCTGCATCACCTCGGCCAGCGGCTCGAGCCAGTCGCTGCTGTACACGCCCAGCAGCATCGCGGGCGCCCCGGCCGGGTTGGTCAGGGGCCCAAGGACATTGAACAGGGTGCGCACGCCCAGCTCCTTGCGCGGCACGGCGGCGTGGCGCATCGAGCCGTGATGGCGCGGGGCGAACATGAAGCCGATGCCCAGCTCGCGCACGCAGCGGGCGACGCAATCGCTGTCGACCTCGAGATTCACGCCCGCCGTCTCGAGCATGTCGGCACTGCCCGAGCGACTGGTCACCGAGCGGTTGCCGTGCTTGGCGACATGCCCACCGGCCGCGGCCACCACGAAGCTCGAGGCGGTCGAGACATTAAACAGCGCCGAGCCGTCACCGCCGGTACCGACAATGTCGACCAGGTGCGGCACGTCCACCTGCACGCCCACCGCCAGCTCGCGCATCACCTCGGCGGCGGCCGTGATCTCGTCGACCGTCTCGCCCTTCATGCGCAGCGCGATCATTAGACCGGCCACCTGCACCGGCGTGGCCTCGCCGGCCATGATCTGGTGCATGACCGCATACATCTGCTCGCGGGTCAGATCATGGTGGTCGACGGTGCGGGCAATGGCGTCGCGAATGTTCATGGGCGTTTATCAGGGTGTCCGGCGTGTATCTGGCGGGAAACGGTAGCACGTCAGGGGGATGGGGCGCAGCAACGAGGCGCCATCTGGGGGAAAGGCCGGCATGTCCTGTAGGCGCCCCTCCTCGCCCGGCGACCGTTATCCCGCCCGGGCTGACATCACATGCTGGCTTAACACCGAACAGTGAATGCCACCGAACCGCTCCATCGGACCGAGATGCCGTCCCCGGGCCGTAAGCGCGCTGCCAACCACACTTCCTGGCCGGTTGATGTGGGACGGACATCACCCACTGGTTGGTTGCAACGGACCATCGGCTTTCGCCTGGACCTCCTCTGCCCGCACCGCGCAAAAACAGATGCCAAACAGGCAGACGTAACTCGAGAAATAAATCCATATTAGGAGTGTCTACTGCACCGGGGTAAGCCCATGCGTCCGAACGAGCGCCTTGTTAGGCCATGTATTATTCCAGCGGTAAATAGACATCAGTAATCATTTCTTGCTCTTTAATATTAGGACCAATATTTACATAGTGAAAAATATCGGAAATTCACGCAATGACTCACCACTTTCTGGCAGCCAGGATTCATATAAGTATTTTGCTGCGGCCACATTTTCTCGTGAACCTATATTTCCGTTGCTCAGGCGATCGGGCAGCGCCCGAGGATGATGCGTGCCCGAAATTCGACGAATTGCTCTGTAAGCACTGGCAATTTCTCGGGCTTGTCAGCGGCACCCGAGCCGGCGGCTGAACATTTCGCTCCGCAGGCGGACGATCGAATGTGGTCACCGATCAACCGCCTTCTTGGCCGCCACTACGAGTGGGTGTCTCGTTTGTTGTAAAAATGCCGGACTCCTGTCCAGTCGATAGGGTCCACCTCAGTGCCCGCTTCAACAATGGCCGACTTCCAGAAGAAAATTGACAACTTCAAGGAGAGAATTGAGCGCAATCCGATGCCGGATAACCAAGATATCGCGAGGCTTCAGGCATCAACAGCTGTATGGAAAACTTACGATAACCCGTCTATTCTTCTTATCCGTACTTCATCTTATAAGCATAAGCGAAGGGGTAGACGTGATGTCCGGACCGTTCCAGTTGCTCGCCGTGTCCCTCTCTCCAGGCGATCCGGTCGCTCGCATTCTCGCCGCCGTCGACCGACTCGAGGCCCGCAGTGGCGTTCGCGTGCTGGACATGATGATCGTGGAGAAGGGCGAGGACGGCAGCGTCGTCCAGTCGTCCCTCGGTGGAGACGACGACTTCGGTGAGCTCGTCGCAAGGCTCTTCCCGAACGACGGCGCCGGAGCCGAGCCCGGCGATGGCGCACCCGCCTGGCTGTGGGGGCAGGCGCAGGCCTTGCCGGCCGGGACGGCGGTCGCCTTTCTGCTCGTCGACCACCGCTGGGCCCGAGCGCTCTTCGACGTGATCGACGAGGCGGACGGCGCGTTGTTGGGTTCCGGTTTCCTCTCACCGGAGCTCGGGCTGGTCGTCGACACCGAGCTCGCGGCAATGGAGCAGGCCGCTCGATCCATCGCCACAGCGCAGGCTGCCGAAGCGGAAGCGAGACTGCGGGCCGTCGCTGCACTGGCCGAAGCCGACGAGGCCGTGGCCGCCTCGGCACGGATCCGATCTGCGGCCGCCGCCGAGACCCTCCAGGTGCTGACGGAGGCGGGCCTGCTGGAGCTGGCCGCGGCGAGCGAGGCCGCCGACGCCCTCAGCAATGCGGGCCTGATCATGGCAGCCGCGGACCGCGCCGTCGAAGAGGCCATGGCGAGAGGCGCGGCCGCAGATAAAGCGGCGGATGAAGCCGTCGCCCGGGACCGGGAGGCCGTGCGAGCCTCCGACGAGCAGACGACCGCCGCCCGCATGGCCGCCTCGATCACCCCGGCAGAGATCCGCGTGCTGCGCTACCTGCCGACGAAACTCAGCTTCGCGCTCATCGCCGACAAGCTGGGGATTTCTCGAGGAGCGGCCAGGAGTCGGGCCGAGCGAGCCTACAAGAAGCTCGATGTCCACAATCGAGCTGACGCAGTGCATCGGGCACGGACTCACCGAATCCTGTCGTGACCGTACCGCGCGGACGACCACCTGCTTCCGTGGCCGCGGTCGCACCTGAGCGCGTCCTCCTCTCCCGCCTCTGCGCTAGGCCCGCCCCCGACACAAAGGAGTCGGTGACCAACGATCATCATTGGCACTTATGGAATAGCCCGACTGGATTTGATTTCCCGCCGCGGTAACAACCGCAAAATATCCATATCTTTCTCGTTCTAACGTCACGTCTCACGCGCGGCGAGCCGCAGGCGAGTCGTCGCCGTGGAGGCGATGGTTAGCCACTTGTTTGCTACCTTTCTATCTCTGCAGTCCCACCGGATATTCGCCCACCCTCTACATGCCCGATAGATTGGCCACAGGCCGGGGAGGGCCTTGCTGGCCAGGTGACGCAGGATCCGCTCGATCACCGACGGATTTTCGATGCAGGCGATGACCTTGACCTGCCATACACGCTTGAGTCGTTGCGCCCATCGCGTCGCTGCCTGTTGCTCGACGGGCGAGAGTCAGTTGGGGCTGACTTTTGATGTTTGTCAGCCAGTTAAAGTGCGACGCTCATCACCCACTGGTTGGTTGCAACGGACCATCGGCTTTCGCCGGGACCTCCTCTGCCCGCACCGCGCAAAAACAGATGCCAAACAGGCAGACGTAACTTGAGAAATAAATCCATATCAGGAACGCCACAATGCCGCCCAAGGCGCCATAGATGGCGTTGAAGCTCGTGAAGTGGATCCCGTAAAGCAGAAACAGCCATTCGCCAATCCAGATCAATAGCGTCGCAACCAGCGCGCCGAGCCAAACTTCGGAAAACCGGGTGACCCGGCTGGGGGCGAGCCGGTAAATCATGATCAGCCCGTAGAATAAAACCAGCCACGGAATGAGATGGAAAATCATGACGAACAGCCAATCGGGCAATCCGAGACGGGTGGCAAGCCATTCGTGGGACATCCGCGCCACCCCGGGCACCAAAATGCCGATCAACACGGCGCTCACCGTGATGCCGAGCAGGGAAAGGCTTTTCAACGGCAACCGCCACCAACTGAAACTTGGCGATTGCCAGAGGCGGTTTGTGATCCGAATCAGCACGCTAAGGAATTGCAGCGAGCTCCAAAACAACAACGGAATCGCCACCAGGCTGATCTGGCCCCGCGCCCCCAGCATGCCGCCAATGGACCCCACGGCGGAGTGTTCCTGTTCACCGGTCAGCGGCACGTAATGTTTGACCCACTGCACAACCGCCTGCGTCGCCACGTCGCGCTCGACGAACAGGGATCCGACGGTCACCAGCAGGATGACCAGAGGTAGGAATGACAGCAGCAGGTAATAGGCAAAGGCGGCGGCGCCCTCGTTGCCATCCGCTTCCACCCAGCGTGCGTGAGCGCGGCACAGAATCCGCCACACGGTTGACTGCTTAACCTTGAGCCATAACTTTCGCATCGGTTTGACCTTATTTGTTCAGCCACCAGCCACCAGCCACCAGCCACCAAAAAAGACGGCTGAAAACCAGGGTCAGAACGCAGTATTTTCTAGTCCACGGCTAAACCGACTTCCATCACGACCTGCTCGTCGTTCTCGGACTCAACTGCCCTGGGTTCCGCCAGCTGGACCCGCTCGGGCTCGACCGCGGTGCCTTCTTGCGGGCCGTCGGGCGTATCCGCCAGCAGGCGGTCCCGCACGGCTCTGGCCCGTGCCTGGCCGAGTGCCGCGAGATCGGCATCGGTGACGGGTTGCGCGGCGATCACCGCCTCGGCGAGATGGGCTCGGTAGGCGACAGCGTCGAACGCCGATCGGCCCTTCGGGTCCTCGTCCGGCTCGCGCGTAAACCGCGCCCGCACCTCGTCCAGACTGGTTTGCGGGTAGGCGCTTGAGAAAAGCGCCTCCATCGCCTCTTGCGTCGATTCCGCGGTCAGGTCCGGGGACGACACCTCGCGTCCCCGCTCGCGCAACCACTCGGCGAGTTGCTCGACGGCGCGTTGGCGCTTGAGTGCCGGGCCGTCCACATTTGGATCGAAGGGACCGGCGAGCTCCAGCGCCAGTGCCGGACGCTTCACGAGGGCCTCGCGCAGCAGCCCGACGCGCTGGTGCTGCGGCGGTGTCAGGTCGCTGCGGCCCGCCGGGTACGCGATCCGTTGCAGGTCCTCTTCGCTAGCCCCGACCAGACTCGCCAGAAAGCGGAACGGCGCGCTGACAATGTCGCCGATCGCGTCACCGATGGCACTGCGAATCGCGCCACCCAGCGCGAAGTGGGGATCGCCGAGCTCTCCCGTGACCGGGATATCCATCTCGATCACGCCCTCGCTGTCCTTGAGTAGCGCGACGGCGAGGCTGAGCGGCAGATCCATCGCGCCCGGGCTCTCGACCTCCTCGCCCAGTTCCAGATCGTGCAGCACGATCGCATTACTGCCCGCGAGCTTGCCGTCCACGAGGCGATAGCCGAGATCGAGGTCCATGCGGCCTTCCGCAATCCGGCGGCCGGCGAACGCCACCGTGTACGGCGAGTAGTCCGGCACCACCAGGTTGCGAAACGTCAGCGTGACGTCCGTGTCCCGCATCGGCTGCCAGGCGTGGATCGTGCCCTCGATGCGCGCCAGACCATGCTCACCCACCTGACCTTCGAGCTGTACGTCGGCCGGAGTCTGTGTGTCCGAAGCCAATGTGGAGATCTTGCCGTTCAGCTTGTGGATGCGCGTCGAGAAGGGCAGCGGCAGCGAATGGTCCGCAAACTGGAGACGACTGTCGGCCAGGACGATGCCGGCGATGCTGACGCGAAATGGGGCGGCGCCTTCGCCCTGATCCCCTTCGACAGCGGGGCCCTCCCCCTCGGCGCGCGCCACGAGCAGGCGATTGAAATTCGTGGTCCGATCCTCGCGGATGATGACCCGGCCGGAGCCGCCCTCGATGGACACGCTCGAGGCCTCGAGGCTGCGCTGCGCCAGGCTCAGGTCGAGCTGCTCGATCTTCATGGCTTGCCAACCCGCCACCGGCTCGGTGTCGCCGGGGTCCAGGGGCGCGAGGCTGAACCCGTCCACGCCGGCACTGCCACGAAAGGCCAGGGGCTCGTCGGCGCTGACGGACAGTCGTCCGTCGAGGCTCAGATTCCCGCCCTTGATCGCCAGCCGCGCGAGTTGTTGCAGGTAAGGCTCGGCCGGGCTCAGGGCCAGCGTCTCCGCGCGCAGACCGCCGTTGACCCCGAATGCCGGCGACACCCGCATTTCGCCGTCAAACGAGAAGGCACCGCCCGCCTTGATCTGCCCGGCGAAATGGAGCGGGAACCCGCTGTTCTCGTGCAAGGCGGCATCATTCAGCGACAGGGCAAAATCTTGCACCGCGATGGTGGCGGTCGTGCCTGATGGATGGGACGCGGTGGTCAGATGATCCGCAAAGCGGATCACTCCCTCCACAACATCCAGATCGCGGATCACCATCGCCGGCATCCCGCCTTCGCTAGTCGCTGCCGGCTCGCCTGCAGCGTCATCGATCAGTCGGGAGAAGCGCGTCTCGCCCGAGGCGAAGCGTTCCTCCTGAACCACCGGGCCTTCGAGGCGTGCCTGCTGGAAGGTCCACGCCTGGTCGAAGAGGCTGACCAGCGTGAAGTTGACGAACAGCCGGTCGAAGGCGGCTAGCTCGTGGCCGTCGGGATCCGCGAGGGCGAAATCAGTCACCTCCAGGGTGAACGTGTAGGGATTAAAATCGATATCGCCGATGCGAAGTTCGCGACCCAGTTCCTCTTGCACCTTGTCTTGCGCGATCCAACCGGCGAGCCACGGCACCAGGAAAAAACCCGCCAGCGTGTACAACGCGACGGCCACCAGCACCCAGAGGCGAACCCGGCGCACGTTGATCCAACGGTGGCGCAGGTACCCCCACAGGCGCGGCAGGAATCGTCTACTCATGGCGAGGCAACATTAGAACATTAGGGTCGAACCAAGCTAACATATTGTTCTCTAGCATTTATGGGACCCTCAGATTAGGGGTCACGCCTTGACATGACCGCTCGGTAAAGCCGGCCCAATTCCTTATCGTCCCGCATCGCCGCCTGAACGCGTCTGATGTTCTGGCCCACCGCCGAATAGTGAATGCCACCGAACCGCTCCCCGATGGCCGCCAGGGTCAACTCGGTCTCGCCCCGGTACACACAGCATAGCCACCTGCCGCGCCTTCTGCTCCATCGGACCGAGATGCCGCCCCCGGGCCGTAAGTGCGCTGCCAACCACACCCCAGGCTGCAGCCACCGCCGCCAGAACATCATCCGCCGTGCGAACCCGTCGCCTCTCCCGGCGCGGGGTTTCCGGGGGCCTTGGTGCGATTGATGTCGGTGGGATAGCTGGCCCAGACCCAATCCTCCAGATCGTCAACAAGCGGATTAGCGGCCTCGATGGGATTGCGGTGGATGTGGCGGGAGACGGCCAGAACGTAGGAATCGGCGTCCACCAGGATGGGCTTGTAGCGCCCCCGGAGCAGTGGGCCATCCGTTTCAACCAGGCGGTTGTGGCGTTGGGTTTAGACGCCGTCGATGTGGCGCATGGCCCGGCCGGGGTTGCCCAGGGGTGTACGCACCAAGAGGTGGTCGTGGTTGGGCATCAGACAGTAGGCATGAACCTCCGGCAAGCCTCGGCCACGGTCTCAAGAAAGGCCTGTTATCCGGCCTCGCCGGGGAAGATCGCATGGCGTCCCCGGCCGCGATTCATCACGTGGTACCAGGCGCCTTCCTATTCAATGCGGAGGGGGCGACTCATGAGCCTAGAGCGGCCACGCCAACTGTCATCTCAAGACTTGACCCCTTTTCACATCATGCGCAGCGCGACCATCAGACCGGCGACCTGCACCGGCGTGGCCTCGCCGGCCATGATCTGGTGCATGACCGCGTACCTCTGCTCGCGGCTCAGATCGCGACGGTCGACAGTACGGGCAATGGCTTCGCGAATGTCCATGGGCGTTTACGAGGTATCCGGCGTGAGTCTGGCGGGAAGCGGTAGCACGAGCCGGGGATGTTGCGCAGCAACCAAGCCCCACTTGCAAACTTCGCCCCGCTCTTGGGCGGTACCTCGGCGGGCGACCACCATGAACCGCATCAGCGATGCGCTTCTCATATCATGAACTCCACCAGGAGAGGGTTCGCCGCCGATAGAGATGGCTAGAAAGTCACTCCCAACGCCAGCACCCCAACCACACAAATGGCCGTAAGCGCCTGAAGCAAAGTGAATAAGGCCTGAATCTGCATGAGCTTTGCGACCGACCGTGTCGATGCAGTTATCTCTCCACATCTTACTTTTTCAAGTGAACGATTCACAAACCAACGACTAGGCCATGGGAAAACACGCCCCATTTCCAAAAAAACGACGGAGAATTCCAGCGGGACCCCGTTTTCTGCCGCGGAGCGCCCCTCTATGCGGCCTATCGCAGATCCGGCGCAGGCTCCGGCGACAAAAACAGCCAAAATCTTAGCGAAAACCGCAAGAATGGCGACCACGAAAAACGCGAAGAAGAGAAACTGCAAAGCGTAGGAGGACACGTGCTTAGCCACCTCACCAAGATTCGGCAACAACGCACCCACCACCGCTGCAAAGCCCACCAGAAGCCAACCTGAAAACAGGTCCATGTTGCGTGAACTAGCCTCCATGGATCTGGACACAAGGTTGTTCACGAAGGCCTTCTCGTGCAAGTCGCTGATCTCAGTCTCCATACTTCTTCCTAGATCCTAGAAGAAAAGGGGTCAGAACCTTTTATCTCGATTGAGGCTTTAATCCCTTCGGCTTTTCTTTGTGATCACCGTTCATCAGTTCTCCTTCAATACCGAACGCTTCACATCAGCCGACCAAAAAGCGCGCAGCGGTTTTGGTCGGCTAGATGTGTTTTTATGCCTTCTCAAATTCAGTGCAATTTTTGGGATACAAAGTGCGTTGACCACGCTCAGTTTTATAATGCTCAACCCACGTGTCCATTGCTTCAGGAACTATTTTGCATGGAAGCTCATCGCTCCTAGGCATTTCGTCTGCTCCCCAAGATCCACTTAGTGAATCTTCGTAGAGCTTGGACTTTCTGTAGTGAACGCAATTTTTACACCACTGAATACCCTTTGTGTCGGACGACTGCTTTAGCGGAAATAACAAATCCAACGGGAAAGACAGAATGAGCGTTATTGGCATTATGACAATTGACGCCAAAGGCAAAATTATTGGAGCTCCAAAAATGACCAACATGGCGACAATAAATATCTGAATCCAGATGCTGTCAAACCAACCAACAGAAAGAGTAATTGCAGCTACAAAAAATGCTGTTAAAACGGAAAGCTGAATAAGAATACCCAAAACTCCGAAAGCTACCGACCTGCCTTTTTGACCAGTTGAGTAGTATCCATCGAGTATTGGCCTTGTGAACCACGTCATTGCCACAATCAGCGCCCCAGACAAAGATGGATTATGCGCCCACCCAGGTCTATCTATTGGCCTTTGGCCGATATCTTTCATGACTTGAGATATTCCCGACATGACGAACGCAAGGCCAAGCGAAGTTAGTAGTATTTCTGGGGTCATTGATCAGGCTCCCTGCGAAGCATATCTATAAATGGACGGCCTAAACGCAGCATAACACCCCGTCTCTTCCGGAAAAGGGGTCAGAACTCTTTTCCTAGTGCGTTGGCCACTTTATACGTCGCAAAAGCTGCGACCGCAGCCGACCCCAGTATCTAGATGCCTTCTAGTGCTACCGTGCTGAGCAAATCAGCTAAAACTGGATCTACAAGAGCCCCTATTCGTGCGCATAACGCCGAGCACAGCGGCGGCCTTGGAATGGCGACGAAGGAGCCATGGAAAGAGCCTCCGGCGGCCATCGGACGCGTACTGCTACGGCTGGCTATGGGCCAGGAGCACAACACCCTGACCCTTGCTGAATTGGTGGGCACGGTACTGTGCCGTATGAACAAAAGACACAGCAGTCTCCATGCTTGGGCTTCAGTAACACATGGCAAGACTCACACTCGTAAAAATACTGGCATGAGTCGGTAGGCATGTTTTCCGTTTTCTGGTGGCCACATTTTGGACATTTGATCGTTGATTCCAAGACTATATCGACCATAGCCATGCCCTCCTGAAAGGAGTGAATTTTCGCCCAACCCACTCTGAAACTAGACTCAGCACAGAAATTGACCAATCCTATAACTATAAATGGACGGCCTAAACGCCGCATAACAGTATTTTGCAAAGCACACGCGGGCGAGCCACCCTCGATAAATCAGGGGTCTGTCCTCATAAGCCCGAACCTCTCAAGGAACGTTATACGGCGGTTCCGCTCAGCAACCGGGGGCGCCAGAGTGAATAACCCACGGAAAGCCGACACGCGGCCCGGCACCGATTTCAGCGCTTGGTTCGACGTGGCGTTATTTCCCTGGACTATGTTTCAAAGATTTGGGGGTTGTCGCGACAGGGCGCGGATGTCATCGCGCAAAGCCCTCACCTCATCCCGGACCTCGGCAAGTTGTTTGGCCCCTGCCACTTCGGCGTCGCTATTGTCGGCGTCGCGGCCGACGAAGAAGGTGGCGAGTGCCGCTGTCACGTAGCCGAAGATACCGAAGGCGTAAAGGGACAGGAAGACGCACAGCACACGGCCCTCGATCGTCTGCGGCCAGTACGCCGAGCCCATCGTGGTCATGATCATGGCGGTCCACCAGAGTGATTCGCCATAGCTGTGGAGGCCGCCGGCTGCCCCGTTTTCGAACGCGTACATCCCGGCCGCGCCAGCGAACGTGACCAGTACGGTGAGGGCGATCACGTAACCGAAACCCCGTCGGCTCAGGCTCGCGCCCAGCGCCTTCATGCCGCGATTGAGCGAACCGAGCACGCGAACGAGCCGCAATCCCCGCCCCGCCCTGGCCAAACGCAGCAGTCGAAATGCACGGAAAACGCGAAAGATCCGCAGCGCGGGGATCAGCAGCGAAATGGCGGTCAGCCAGTTGCGCGTGAGATAGGCAAGCTTGGCCGGGGCCAGGATCAGCTTCACCGCGAAGTCGACAAGGAAGACGACCCAGATGGCCGTACCGAGTAAATAGAACAGCTGGCTTTCGCCCCGAACCAGCTCCAGTATCAATAGCACCAGCCACACGAACGCCAGCACCAGCATCGGCGTTTCCAGCCAGCCCTCCAGGCGCTGGAGCAGCTCGTATCGCTCCCGCTCAAGCTCCTCCGCATCCGCGGAATTCGCGTCAGGATTTTGCTTCGCGCCCTCTTTGCTCATCGGATGCCCTCGCGTCTGACCCACCCAGCAAGTCCTGCTGCCACCGAACACTCGCAACACCGGAGCGCTTGGAGCGCAGCGGAAACCCGTTCCGCATGCCTGCCCCTGTCATGAACGACCAGGGAACCCTTGGCGCCGATCTCCAAAAGGCCCCTAACTGCCAGGGCCGCTCACCAGGGCCGCTCACCAGGGCCGCTCAGTCGTCGGTCTTCCCTTCCTCAATGGCCTCGTCAGCTTCCTGTGCATCGCCAGCATCCGGCTGAGGCACCTCGTTTTCCACCAAGCTCTCAGTAGAAAAGGGGTCAGAACCCTTTATTTCTCCTTCAACCAGCGGGCTATAGGCCCTACATATCGCGGCTGCCCGTTTCTCCCGCCAATCAGCGTTCACCAACCTTAGCGGACTCCATGCCCGGCGGGCGAGCCCCTTTTCTTGCTTGTCCAAGAAAAGGGGCGAAAAGAAGGACACCCTGCGCCCTTGTCCTGCGGACCCGGGAGCCTCGGGACGAGGCTCCCGGCCTCACGAGCGAAGGCCGGCTGATCGGGGCCGGTTCGACGCGACCTCCTGTCGCGGCGAACCTCGAAGCGACGTCCGTGTCGCTTCGCCCCGGCCGTCCTTCCCTCGTGAGGCAGGGCGCCAAGGGGACACCCCTTCGATCTGCCTTCGCAACTAACTCCTAAGTGCCCGCCACCATTTGGTATCGCTAACCGGCAACGAGTATGCCCGTTAGTCAGCAGGGCAACCTGTCCAGCCCGTGCAGAGCCACCGCCCATCGGTATACTATGGCCGCTTTGCGTTCGGCCCGGTTCGGGGCCGCGTCCAGACACGATCTACACAAGAATTCTCATGAGTCAGCCTTCCATCGAAACGCGCTTCGACCTGTCGACCTTCCAGGGCCTGATCCTCGCCTTGCAGAGCTTCTGGGCCGAGCAAGGCTGCGCGGTCCTCCAGCCACTGGACATCGAAGTGGGCGCCGGCACGTTCCACCCGGCCACCTTCCTGCGCTCGATCGGCCCGGAGCCGTGGCGCGCGGCCTACGTGCAGCCCTCGCGCCGACCGACCGACGGCCGCTACGGCGACAACCCCAACCGCCTGCAGCACTACTACCAGTTCCAGGTGCTCTTGAAGCCGTCGCCGGACAATATCCAGGAGCTCTACCTCGAGTCCCTGACCCGGCTGGGCTTCGACCCGCTGACCCACGACATCCGCTTTGTCGAGGACAACTGGGAGTCGCCGACGCTGGGGGCCTGGGGCCTGGGCTGGGAGGTCTGGCTCAACGGCATGGAGGTGACCCAGTTCACCTACTTCCAGCAGGTCGGCGGGCTCAACTGCCACCCGGTCTCCGGCGAGATCACCTATGGCCTCGAGCGCCTGGCGATGTACCTGCAAGGGGTGGAGAACGTCTACGACCTGGTCTGGGCCCGTTCGGATGCCGGGGTGATCACCTACGGCGATGTCTACCATCAGAACGAGGTCGAGCAGTCGACCTACAACTTCGAACAGGCCGACACGACATTCCTGTTCCAGCATTTCGATCACGCCGAAGGCGAATGCCTGCGCCTGGTGGAGGCCGACCTGCCATTGCCGGCCTACGAGCAGGTGCTCAAGGCCTCGCATGCCTTCAACCTGCTCGATGCCCGACGGGCCATCTCGGTGACCGAACGCCAGCGCTTCATCCTGCGCGTGCGCACCATGGCCCGCGCCGTGGCCGAACGTTATTACGCCGCCCGCGAGGCACTGGGCTTCCCGATGGCCAACCCGGCCGACAAGCCCCAGGCCAACAAGAGCCAGGCCGACGACTGACAATATTGGACACGCGACCCGGGCCGTTCGGGCCACGCCACGACGACTACGCATTGCCAACAGGTACGGACTTTCATGACTGACACGGCGGACTTTCTTTTCGAACTGGGCACCGAGGAACTCCCGCCCAAGGCCCTGACCACCCTGCGCGACGCACTCGAAGACGAGATCCGGGCCGGACTGGACGAAGCCGGGCTGGCCCACGGCAAGCTCACAGCCTACGCCGCGCCGCGCCGGCTGGCCGTGCTGGTCGACGACCTGGCCCGTGCCACCGACCCCAAGCCGGTCGAGCGCCGCGGCCCGGCGGTCAAGGCCGCCTTTGACGCCGACGGTAACCCGACCAAGGCACTGACCGGCTTTGCCAGCGGCTGCGGCGTCGAGCCCGACCAGCTCGACACCATGAAGACCGACAAGGGCGAGTGGCTGGTGCATCGCTACACCGAGCCGGGCCAGTCGGCCGCCGACCTGCTGCCCGCCATCGTCGAGCGGGCGCTGGATAAGCTACCCACGCCCAAGCGCATGCGCTGGGGCAGCTCCAAGGCCGAGTTCATCCGCCCGGTGCACTGGGTGCTCGCCCTGCATGGCAGCGAGGTGGTCGACATGACGCTGTTCGGCCACGCCGCGAGCAACCGGACCTTCGGTCACCGCTTCCATCACCCGGCAGCGCTGACCGTCGCTGCCCCGGCCGACTACGCCGCCACCCTACGGAAGCAGGGCTATGTCTTGGCCGACTTCGCCGAGCGCCGCGCCCACATCGAGGCGCAGGTCAACGCCAAGGGCGACGAGATCGGCGGCCGGGCGCACATCGAGTCGGAGCTCCTCGACGAGGTCACCGCCCTGGTCGAATGGCCGGTCGCCGTCGCCGGGGAGTTCGAGGCCCGCTTCCTCGAGGTGCCGCACGAGGCGCTGATGTACACCATGCAGGACGACCAGAAGTATTTCCCCGTCCTGGACGAGCACGGCGCGCTGATGCCCTGGTTCATCACCGTGGCCAACATCGAGAGCCGCGATATCGAGGCGGTGCGCCACGGCAACGAGCGCGTCATCCGGCCGCGCTTCGCCGATGCCATGTTCTTCTGGGAAGGCGATCTGAAGACCCCGCTGGAATCGCACCTCGAATCGCTCAAGCACCTGGTGTTCCAGAAGCGCCTCGGCAGCGTGTTCGACAAGGTGGTGCGCATCGAGCGGCTCGCGGAGAAGATCGCCGAGGAGATCGACACCGAGCCGCAGGCGGCCCGTCGCGCGGCGCGCCTGTCCAAGTGCGACCTGCAGACCCAGATGGTGGGCGAGTTCGCCGGCCTGCAGGGCACCATCGGCTACCACCTGGCCCGTCACGAGGGCATGGAGAAGGACGTCGCGATCGCGCTGGACGACCACTACCGGCCGCGCCGCGCCGGCGACGACCTGCCGCGCGGCGGGGTGGCCCAGGCCGTGGCGCTGGCCGACCGGCTCGACACCCTGATGGGCATCTTCGCCATCGGCCAGGCGCCCACCGGTGCCAAGGACCCGTTCGCCCTGCGCCGCGCCGCGCTGGGCGTGCTGCGCATCCTGGTCGAGCAGGAACTGGACCTCGACCTGGTCAACCTGTTGCTTGACGCCGCCGAGGGCATCGCGGACAAGGTGCCGGAGGCCAAGGACCACGTCATGGGCGTGTTCGAATTCATCACCGAGCGCCAGCACCGCTACAGCCTCGACCGCGGCATCCGCAGCGACGTCTTCCAGGCGGTTTCCATGACCGGCACCCGCCGCCCGCTGGACTTCGAGCGCCGCATGCAGGCGGTCAACGCCTTCATCGAGCTGCCCGAGGCCGAGGCGCTGGCGTCGGCCAACAAGCGCATCGGCAACATCCTCAAGAAGCACGACGGCCCGGTACCCGAGAGCGTCGACGAGGCCCGCCTGGTCGAGCCGGCCGAGCAGCGCCTGTGGGAGGCGGTCGACGCGATCGGTCCGCGCCTGGAGGGCCTGCTGGCCGAGGGCGACTACACCGCCGCGCTCACCGCGCTGGCCGCCCTGCGCGAGCCGGTGGATGCCTTCTTCGACTCGGTGATGGTGATGGCCGAGGATGAGGCCCTGCGCGACAACCGGCTGGCGCTGCTGGCCCGGATCAACGCGCTGTTCCTGGCGATCGCCGACGTTTCGCAGCTGCAGTCATGAAGCAATCGATGATCCTCGCGGGGCTGCGCACGGTCTGCCTTTACGTGCTGGGCACGCTGTCCCTGATCCTGAACATCCCGGTGCTGATAGTCAGCCTCATGAGGCCGCTGGACCGGCGTTATTACCGGCTGTTCACCTTCGGTCGATCGATGCTCTGGCTCGCCCGCCACGTCACGGGCATCCGTTACGAGGTACAGGGCCTCGAGCACCTGCCCAAGGAAGGTGGCAGTGTCGTACTGGCCAAACACCAGTCGACCTGGGAAACGATGTACCTGCCCACGGTGCTGCGACTGGCGGCCTTCGTGCTCAAGCGCGAATTGCTGCGCATCCCCATCTTCGGCCAGGGCCTCCAGGGTATCGGGGCCATTGCCATCGATCGCGCCGCCGGGCGCCAGGCCCTGGAACAGGTCATGGAGAAGGGGGCGGCGGCGCTTGCCCAAGGTCGCGATGTGGTGATTTTCCCCGAGGGCACCCGCACCCGACCGGGCGCTCGGCCGCACTATCGGATCGGCGGCGCCAAGCTGGCCGTCCATGCGCGGGCCACCGTGATCCCCGTGGCCATCGATTCCGGCTGTCTCTGGCCCAAGCAAGGCTTTCTCATGCGCCCCGGCACGATCCACGTCGTCTTCGGTCCGCCAATCGAGACCGAGGGGCGCACCGCCAGCGAGGTCAACGCGATCGCCCAGGACTGGATTGAAACCAAGCAGGAAGAACTCTACCAACGCTATGGCTGCCCGACCCGACTTCCAGACACTGCTCGATGATGCCCAGGCCCGCATTCAGAATCTCGACACGCCCACGGAGGGGCTGAAGGGAAGGCTCGCCGAGCACCCGCGCCTCGCACTGCGGGAACACCACGCCGTCGGCGGCGGCTGCATCGCCGATGCCGCCCGCCTGGACACCGATGCCGCCCCACTGTTCATCAAGACCCATGCCGACCGGGGTGACGACATGTTCCCGGCCGAGGCGCGCGGGCTCGAGGCACTGGGCGAGCGCATCCGCACCCCGCAGGTCATCGCCGCCGGCAGCGTCGACGGCACCGCCTACCTGCTGCTTGAATGGCTCGATCTCGGCCCCGTCAATGACGCCGCACTGGGCGAGGCGCTGGCCGAATTGCACAGCGAGGCCCAGCCGGCCTTCGGCTGGCCGGAAGACAATTTCATCGGTGCGATGCCACAGCTCGGCGGCGACGATGACGACTGGGCCCGCTTCTACGGCCAGCGTCGCCTGATGCCGCAGCTGGACTGGGCGGCCGAGCGCGGCCTGGGCGGCCGGACCATCGACGCCGGCCATGAACTGGTCGAGGCGCTGGCCGCCTTCTTCACCGACTATCGCCCCTACCCGGCCCTGATCCACGGCGACATGTGGGGCGCGAATCACGGCGCGCTGACCGACGGCACCCCGGTGCTGTTCGACCCGGCCACCTACCGCGCCGACCGCGAGGCCGAGATCGCCATGACCGAGCTGTTCGGCGGCTTTGCTCCGAGCTTCTATCGCGCCTACCAGGCGCATCTGCCGCTCGACCCCGGCTACCGAGTACGCAAGACGCTCTACAACCTCTACCACGTCCTCAACCACTTCAACCTGTTCGGCGGCGGCTACGGTAGTCGCGCCGACGGCATGATCCGGCAGTTGCTCGCTGAAATCCGATAAAAGACGTGACCATGACGAAGCAAACCCCCAGCGCACTCATCACCGGCAACAGCACTGGTCTCGGGCTGGGCTTGAGCCACGCCCTGCTCGATCGCGACTACCGGGTGTTCGGCTGCAGCCGACGCGGCTGCGCGGCCCTGAGTGATCGGGTGGTCGACGTGCGCTGCGACCTCTCCGACCTCGACGCGATCGACCAAGCCATGGAGCAATTGCTGGCCGGCGTCGATCATCTCGAGCTGGTGGTGCTGAATGCGGGCATCTTGGGCGAGATCGAGGACCTGAGCGGCGTGTCGGTCGAGCGACTGCGCGAACTCATGGATATCAACGTCTGGGCCAACAAGGTGATCCTCGACTGGTTGCTGGCATCGAATATCGCCGTCGACCAGATCGTCGCGATCTCCTCGGGTGCCGCGGTGCTGGGCAATCGTGGTTGGGGTGGCTATGCGCTATCGAAGGCGACACTGAACATGCTCTGCCGCCTATACGCGCACGAGTTCCCCGATACTCACGTGGCGGCGATCGCCCCGGGCCTGATCGACACCCGCATCATCGACACGCTCTGCGAGCTGTCGGACACCGAGCGCTTTCCCGCCCTCGAACGGATCCACGCCGCCCGGGACGCGGATGTGCTCCCGTCGCCGGCCGCCGCGGCCGAACGGATTCTCGGGGCATTGCCGGGACTCAGGGACTTCGAGAGTGGCAGTTTCGTCGACCTGCGCCAGATCCTTGCCCCGCAGGAGTACGAGGCGTTGATGGCCGCGCGCCACCGTCCGGCTGGATGAAAGACAACCCGCCCCAAGACACAAGACACTCAAAAAGCGAAAAGCCCCACCGGGAACCCGGCGGGGCTTTTCTGATGTGGCGGAGAGAGAGGGATTCGAACCCTCGAAGGGGCTATAAACCCCTTACTCCCTTAGCAGGGGAGCGCCTTCAGCCACTCGGCCACCTCTCCAACAAGCGCCGCATGGTAGCGGCTTTGGCGGCAGGAATCAATGCCGCCGAAACGCGGCTCGTCTCCTCATCGCGCCATTCGGCCGAACCCTCCAGGGCGCAGCCAAACCGCGGCACCTAGGAACGAACGACGACCGGAAACCGGTGCAAACGGCAAGCAGTGAAGCGGTCGTGACGGGACTACCTCAGTTCGAGGAGTCGTCTTCGCCACCCTGCTCCGTCTCGCTCTTGATGCGCTGGTAGATTTCCTCGCGATGCACGGAGACATCCTTGGGCGCATCAATACCGATTCGGACCTGGTTTCCCTTGATGCCGAGCACCGTGATGGCGACGTCGTCGCCGATGCGCAGCACCTCACCAATGCGGCGAGTCAAAATCAACATATCTGGTCACTCTCTGTGTTTTGCGGCCCCCCTGTGTTCCGTCGGGGACCAAGCCGGATATTGGCCTGTGAACCGTCGATCAGCTCAAGGATACCTCCGGGGTATCCAGTTCGAAGGCGTCGTGCAGGGCACGCACCGCCAGCTCCAGGTACTTGTCGTCAATCACCACGGAGATCTTGATCTCGGAGGTGGCAATCATGCGGATGTTGATCTTTTCCTCGGCCAACACCCGGAACATCTTCGAGGCAATGCCGGCGTGCGAGCGCATGCCCACACCCACCAGCGAGATTTTGACGATGTTGTGGTTGCCGGAGACCTCGCGCGCGTCGAGCTCTTCGGCGGTCGTGCGCATCAGGTTCAGGGCCTTGTCGAAGTCGTTGCGATGCACCGTAAACGTGAAGTCGGTGGTGTCATCGGCCCCGATGTTCTGCAGGATCATGTCGACTTCGATGTTGGCCTCGCCGATCGGGCCGAGGATCTTGTAGGCAATCCCGGGGCTGTCCGGCACGCCCTTGATGGTCAGCTGGGCCTCGTCCTTGTGGAACGCGATCCCGGAAATTACTGGTTCTTCCACGCCGTCTTCCTCCAGGGTAATCAGGGTGCCGGGGCCGTCCTGGAACGAGGACAGCACCCGCATGGGCACGTTGTACTTGCCGGCAAATTCCACCGAGCGGATCTGCAGTACCTTCGAGCCCAGGCTGGCCATCTCCAGCATTTCCTCGAAGGTGATCCGATCGAGCCGGCGCGCCTTGGGCACGACCCGCGGATCGGTCGTATAGACGCCGTCGACGTCGGTATATATCTGGCACTCGTCGGCCTTGAGCGCCGCGGCCAGGGCCACCGCCGAGGTATCCGACCCGCCCCGACCGAGCGTGGTGATCTGGCCGTGCTCGTCCACGCCCTGAAAGCCGGCGACCACGACCACGCGACCGGCATCCAGGTCACCGCGGATCCTGTCGGTATCGATCGACTGGATACGGGCCTTGGTGTGGGTACTATCGGTCAGGATGCGCACCTGCGCCCCGGTATAGGAGCGCGCCTCTTGGCCGCGCGCCTGCAGGGCCATGGACAACAGCGCAATGGTGACCTGCTCGCCGGTGGCGACGAGCGTGTCGAGCTCCCGCGGGGTCGGCTCGGCCTGAATCTCGTTGGCCATGCCGATCAGGCGATTGGTCTCGCCGCTCATCGCCGAGACCACGACGACCACCGAGTCGCCATTGGCAACCGACCGCTGCACGCGCTCGGCGACCGACTGGATACGCTCGACCGTACCGACCGAGGTACCGCCATATTTCTGTACGATTAACGCCATATTGTGGTTTCCTTGGCACCGAATACCGGATGCCAGCTCCTTGTCGCTGACGTGAGAAAGTCAAAGCAGCCGGGCAGTATAAACTGCCCGCTTGACTTTTTCACCCGCCAGCCGGCTCTCCGGAAAGTTCGACAAGCAACCAGCACCCCGGGTTCATTTCAACTGCTCAGCCGCCCAGGCGCGTGCCGCGGACAGGGCCTCGGCGAGGCGCTCTGGCTGGCTGCCGCCCGCCTGTGCCATGTCCGGTCGACCGCCGCCCTTGCCGCCCACCTCGGCGGCGGCGACGTTGACCCAGTCGCCCGCCTTGAAGGTCTTGGTCAGGTCCTTCGACAGCCCGGCCACCAGGCGCACCTTGCCGTCATCGACGGTGCCCAGCAGGATCGCGGCGGTACCCAGCTTGTCGCGCAACTTGTCCATGCTCTCGCGCAGCGCGCCGGCATCCGCACCGGGCAACTCGGCGACCAGCACCTTGGCCGAGCCGATGGTCTCGGCACTGTCGGCCAGCTCGTCACCGCTGGCCGAGGCCAGTTCGGCCTTGAGCTTGGCCAGCTCGCGCTCGAGCTGACGGGAACGCTCCAACATCTGCGCCACCCGATCGGCCGCCTCGGTCTTCGGGCCACGCAGCAGTTCGGCAATCTCGCCCACCGTCTGGTCGGCGCGTTCGGCCTCGGCCAGCGCCGCCGCCCCGGTGACCGCCTCGATGCGGCGCACGCCGGAGGCCACGCCGGATTCGGCCAGAATTTTGAACAGGCCGATATCACCGCCACGGCGGGCATGCGTGCCACCGCAGAGCTCCATCGAAAACGGCCCCATGGTGACCACGCGCACGGTGTCACCGTATTTTTCGCCGAACAGCGCCATGGCACCGGCGGCACGCGCCTCATTGATCGCCATCTCGCGGGTCTCGACCGCGTGGTTTTCGCGGACCTGGGCGTTGACCAACCGTTCGATCTCGCGCAATTGCTCGCGGGCGACCGGCTTGTCGTGAGAGAAGTCAAAGCGCAAGGTCTCGGGACCGACGCGCGAGCCCTTCTGCTGGACGTGATCCCCCAGCACCTCGCGCAACGCGGCGTGCAGCAGGTGCGTGGCGGAGTGATTCAGGCGGATCTCTGCCCGCCGGTCGGCATCAATGTGCGCACTGACCGCATCACCGGTGGCCAAGTGCCCGTCGGTGAGCGTGCCGTGGTGCAGGAAGATACCGCCCTGCTTCTGGGTGTCGTGCACGACGAAGCGGCCCTGCGCCGATTCGATCACGCCGCTGTCGCCCACCTGGCCACCGGATTCGGCGTAGAACGGCGTGCGGTCGAGCGCCACCACGCCATCCTGGCCGGCCTCAAGCGCGGCGGCCTGACCGCCCTCGCGGGCGACCGCGACTACCTTCGCCTCGAGCGCCTCGTGCTCGTGGCCGGTGAACACGGTCGGCTCGTCCGTGCCGATCTTGATCGTCTCGGCGGTGAAATGGCTGGCCGCGCGCGACTGGGCGCGACGCTCGGCCATTTCCCGCTCGAAGCCGGCCTCGTCCACCGACAAGCCGCGCTCGCGGGCAATATCGGCGGTCAGGTCGAACGGAAAACCGTGGGTGTCGTAGAGCTTGAAGGCGGTCTCGCCGTCGATGGTGCCGCCGGCCGACAACCCGGCGACCGCCTGCTCGAGCACCTGCATGCCCGAGGCCAGCGTCTGCAGGAAACGCTCTTCCTCGGCGAGCAGCACACGGGCCACCTCGTCACCGACCTGGGCCAGCTCCGGATAGGCGTCGCCCATCTCTTTCACCAACGGCCGGACCAGTTGATGGAAAAACGGCCGATCCTGTCCGAGCTTGTGACCATGACGGGCCGCGCGGCGGATGATCCGGCGCAACACGTAGTCGCGACCCTCGTTGCCCGGGCGCACCCCGTCGACGATCAGAAACGCGCAGGAGCGGATGTGATCGGCGATCACCTTGAGCGAACTCGACTCGCGGTCGGTCGCGCCAGTCGCCTCGACGGCCGCGTCGATCAGGTGCTGAAACAGGTCGATCTGGTAGTTCGAGTGCACGCCCTGCATGACGGCCGCCAAGCGCTCGAGCCCCATGCCGGTATCGACCGATGGCTTGGGCAGGTCGCTCAAGGTGCCGTCGGCCGCCCGGTCGTACTGCATGAAGACGATGTTCCATATCTCGATGAAACGATCACCGTCCTCGTCCGGCGAGCCCGGCGGGCCACCGGGGATCCCCTCGCCGTGGTCGTAGAAGATCTCGGAACAGGGGCCACAGGGACCGGTGTCGCCCATCTGCCAGAAGTTGTCCGACCCGCCGCCCGGCTGGTCGCCGATACGGAGGATGCGTTCCTCGGACAGGCCGATGTCGTCACGCCAGTGGGCGTAGGCCTCGTCATCGGTCGCGTAGACGGTCACCAGCAGGCGCTCGGCGGGCAGACCGAGGGTCTGGGTCAAAAAGTCCCAGCCGTAGCGGATCGCCTCGCCCTTGAAGTAGTCGCCGAAGCTGAAATTGCCCAACATCTCGAAAAAGGTGTGGTGCCGGGCGGTGTAACCGACGTTCTCGAGATCGTTGTGCTTGCCGCCGGCGCGCACGCAGCGCTGCACCGAGACCGCGCGCGGGTTGGCGCGCCTCTCCTGGCCGAGGAAGGCTTCCTTGAAGGGCACCATCCCGGCGTTGGTAAACAGGAGCGTCGGGTCATTGGCCGGAATCAACGACGCGGAGGGCACGACCTCGTGCCCTCGCTCGGCGAAGAAATCCAGGAAGGACTGACGAATCTCGGCGCTGGTTTTCATGCACGAACCATCTCGGAAAGCGGGAAGACAAAGCGCGGATTGTAGCGCAGGCGGACGCCTTTTCCGATGAATGGAGAGCCAGGCGAAATAAGCGGTTCAGAAAACGTCCTGATCGGACGCCGAATCGGGCCACCAACCGGCCAGCTCGTGGGCGAGATCGGGCGGAAAGCCGCGTCGGACAAGGTGGCGGTGTCGCCGGGCACGTTCGGGAAAATCCGCGGGCGGTTCACGAAAGCGCGCGACCAGTTGCTCGCGCGCCAGCGCTGGCCAATCCCGCGGTTCGGCCGCGAAGGCCGCGCTGGCCACCGCCTCGTCGACCCCCTGCTGGGACAACTCGTTGGTGATGCGATCCGGGCCGTAGCGCCGCGCAGACCGGGCACGGATCAGGCTTTCGGCATAACGCTGATCCGACTGCCAGCCCTCCTCGGCCAGCCGATCGAGAATCGGTTCGATTTCATCGCGGGTGAAACCCCGATCGGCCAGTTTGCGAGCGAGCTCCCGCCGACTGTGCTCGCGCCGGGCGAGCAAGCCGACGGCACGCTTCTCGCAATCGAGCAGGCGGCGTTTCTCCTCGTCCACGGGACGTGGTCGACCTTACGAGGTCTCGTCGACCGGCGTGTCGTTGGCCTCGACCTCGGTCTCGGCCACGGCCGGCTTGGGCATCATGATCTCGCGCACCTGGACCTCGATCTCCTCGGCCATCTTGGGGTTCTCGGCGAGGAACTGGCGCGCGTTGTCCTTGCCCTGGCCGATGCGGGTATCGCCATAGGAGTACCAGGCGCCGGCCTTCTGGATGATGCCGTGCTTGGCGCCCAGGTCGACGAGCTCGAGCAGGTGCGAGATGCCCTCGCCGTAGAGGATGTCGCAATCGACCACCTTGAACGGCGGCGCCATCTTGTTCTTAACCACCTTGATGCGGGTCTGGTTGCCGATGATCTCCTCGCCCTTCTTCACCGCGCCAACGCGGCGGATGTCGAGGCGCACGGAGGCATAGAATTTGAGCGCGTTGCCACCGGAGGTGGTCTCCGGGCTGCCGTAGGTGACACCGATCTTCATGCGGATCTGGTTGATGAACATCACCATGCAGTTGGTGCGCTTGATGTTCCCGGACAGTTTGCGCAGCGCCTGACTCATCAGACGCGCCTGCAGACCGACGTGGCTGTCGCCCATCTCGCCCTCGATCTCGGCCTTGGGCACCAGGGCGGCGACCGAGTCGATCACGACCACGTCGACCGCACCGGACCGGACCAGCATGTCGGCGATCTCCAGTGCCTGCTCGCCGGTGTCCGGCTGGCTGACCAGCAGGTCGTCGACGTTCACGCCCAGTTTCTCGGCATAGCCCGGGTCCAGCGCGTGCTCGGCGTCGATAAAGGCGCAGGTGCCACCTTCCTTTTGCGCCTGGGCGATGGTCTGCAGGGTCAACGTGGTCTTGCCCGAGGACTCCGGCCCGTAGATCTCGATCACCCGGCCACGCGGCAACCCGCCGATGCCGAGCGCGGCATCCAGCGAGATCGAGCCGGTGCTGATGACAGGGACATTCCGTCGCCCCTCGTCGTTCATGCGCATCACGGCCCCTTTGCCGAACTGACGTTCGATCTGCGACAGGGCGGCGCCTAGCGCCTTCTTGCGATTCTCATCCATCGGTCAACTCCCAACCCTTCGGGCTTGAAATGCAGACATTGAAAGGCGGCCGACCTCCCTGCCGGCCACCATGAAAACTGGCTTCGATCAGGCCGCGGACAGGACCGCTCGGATCCGCTCGATGGCCTCGCGCAACGCCTTCAGGCTGGTTGCGTAGCTCAGGCGAACGTGGCCTGGGGCGCCGAAGGCCGACCCCGGCACCACGGCCACACCGGCCTTCTCGAGCAGGTGCTCGGCAAAGGCGACGTCGTCATCGATGCCCAGCGCCTTCATGGCCGCCGAGACGTCCGGAAAACTGTAGAAGGCGCCCTGCCCCGGCAGGCAGGTGACGCCCGGCAGGTCGTTGAGCGCCTCGACCACGTAGTCGTGGCGCTCGCGGAAGGCGGCCACCATGGCATCGATTTCCGACTGGTCGCCGGCAATCGCCTCGCAGGCCGCCTTCTGGGCGATCGAGCAGGCACCCGAGGTGCTCTGCGACTGGATCACCTTCAGCGCCTTGATCAGGTCGGCGGGGCCGGCGGCGTAGCCGATCCGCCAGCCGGTCATGGCGTAGGCCTTGCTCACGCCATTGAGCACCACGGTGCGCGCGGCGAGGTCCGGCGCCACCATGGCGATGTTCGAGAACGGCTCGTCGGCCCAGAGGATCTTCTCGTACATGTCGTCGGTGGCGATCACGATGTCGGGGTGATCGCGCAGGACGTCCGCCAACTGGGCCCAGTCCTCGCGGGTGTAGGCCACGCCAGTCGGATTCGAAGGGCTGTTGAGCATCACCAGACGGGTCTTGTCGGTGATTGCAGCCGCCAGCTGGCTCGGGGTCATCTTGAAACCCTGCTCCTGGCCGGCCGAGACGATCACCGGCTCGCCGCCCGCCAGCCGCACCATGTCCGGGTAGGAGACCCAGTAGGGGGCGGTGATGATGGCCTCGTCGCCCGGATTGAGCACGGCCTGGCAGAGATTGAAGATGCTCTGCTTGCCTCCGGTGGAGACGATGATCTGATCCAGACCGTATTCGAGCCCCTGATCGTTCTTGAGCTTGTCGGCGATCGCCTGGCGCAGCTCGACGATGCCCTCGACCGCGGTGTAGCGGGTAAAGCCGTCGCGGATCGCCTGGATGCCCGCCTCACCGATGTGCTTTGGGGTATCGAAGTCCGGCTCGCCGGCACCGAGGCTGATGATGTCGCGGCCGGCGGCACGCAGTTCGGCGGCCTTGGCCGTGACGGCAAGTGTCGGTGAGGGACGGACCCGGCGGACCCGGTCGGAAAGGTTCATGACGGCAGCTGACTCCCTGGTGGGCGTTCGCCGGCGGGGGCGGGAACACCGGACCACATTGAAATGATTTCGGTCGGCATTTTACCGGAAACGCGGGGCGGTTTCGACGGGAGCAACCAGGGACGCGACCGCCTCAGGTAGCGGACGCCAGTCGCTGGCGCCGGAACTCGAACAGGCAGACGGCCGAGGCCACCGACACGTTCAGGCTCTCGACACTCGGCGCCATCGGGATATGGATCAGCTGGTCGCAGCGTTCACGGGTCAGGCGGCGCAGGCCACCGCCCTCGGCACCCATTACCAGGGCGACCGGCTCGCAGGCGAAATCGCTCTCGTAGAGCGAGACCGGACCCTCACCGGCCGCCCCGACGATCCACAGGCCACGCGCCTTGAGATCGGCCAGGGTGCGGGACAGGTTGGTCACTTGAAAGAAGGGCAGACGCTCGGCCGAACCGGCAGACGTCGTGCGGGCGGCGGGCGTCAGGCCGCAGGCCCGGTCCTTCGGCGCAATCACCGCGAGCACCCCGGCCGCCTCGGCAGCGCGCAGACAGGCACCCAGATTGTGCGGATCGGTGACGCCATCAAGGACCAGCAGCAGGGGCGCGTGATCGGCACTGTCGAGCAACGCGGCGAGATCCTGCTCGTCACCGGCCTGACTCAGAGCCACGAGTGCCGCAACCCCCTGGTGTCGCAAGGACCGGCCATCGCCGCGCAGCTTGTCGAACCAGGGCTCGTCGCGCGACTCCACCGTGACACCGGCCCGCTCGGCAAGCGCTTGCAAACGGCGGACGCGGCGATCATCCCGGCCCGACAGAGCGACCCGCTCGACGCGTTCCGGGCGCTCGCGCAGGGCGGCCTCGACGGCGTGAAAACCGCCGATCCAGCTCGGCTCTCGGGTACGGGTCATCGCGGCGGCGATCAGTCGGGCGAGCCCGTGGACGCATCCCCGGACTTCTTGCCCTTGTTCTCGACCTGGCTTTCAGCCCGGCCCTCGCCATCGCCCTCGCCATCGCCCTGGCCCTCACCCTGACCACCACCGTCACCCCCATCCTGGGGCTTGCGGCGGCGACGGCGACGCGGGCGGCGTTTCTTGCCACCACCGCTGCCCTCGCCCTCGTCACCGGACTTGTCATCCGAGCCCTCTGGGCTTTTCTCCGGACTCTCCGGGCTTTTCGAGGACTTGTCCTCGTCGCTGCCCAAATCGCCACTCGACTGATCCTTGCCGTCGGTGACGTCGTCGTCATCCGGCAGCATGAAGTCGATCTTGCGTTCGTCCAGATCAACGCGCGCGACCCGCACGTGGATGGTGTCGTTGAGCGAGTAGGTCTTGCCGCTGCGCTCGCCCTTGAGCGAGACGGTCACCGGATCAAAGTGGTAGAAATCGCGCTTGAGGGCGGTGATGTGCAGCAAGCCGTCGACGTAGAAGTCCTTGAGCTGAACAAACAGACCGAAGCCCAGCACGGAGGCCACGCGCCCCTCGTAGACGTCGCCCACCTTGTCGAGCATGAACTCGCACTTGAGCCAGTCGGTGGCATCACGCGTTGCCTCGTCGGCGCGTCGCTCGTTGTTCGAGCAATGCTGGCCGATCAGCAACATCTCCTCGTGGCTGTACGGGAACTCCTCGGCGGCCCCGGTACGCAATATGTGCCGGATGGCGCGATGAACCATCAGGTCGGGGTAGCGGCGGATCGGCGAGGTGAAGTGCGCGTAATGCTCGTGAGCCAGGCCGAAGTGACCCAGGTTGTCGGGTGCGTAGACCGCCTGCTGCAGTGAGCGCAACAGCAACGTCTGGACGGTGGCAAAGTCCGGACGACCCTTCGCTTCGGCGATCAGGGCGTTGAAGTCGGCCGGGGTCGGCTTTTCGCCACCACCGAGTGTCAACCCCTTCTCCTTGAGCGCGGCACGCAGGTCGTCGATCTTCTCGGCGCCCGGGCGATCGTGCACCCGGTAGAGCGACGGGATCTTGCGACGGGCGAGGAAGCGACCGGCGGCGACGTTCGCCGCGATCATGCACTCCTCGATGATCTTGTGCGCGTCGTTGCGCTCGTAGGGCACGATCGCCTCGATCTTGCGGTTCTCGCCGAAGACGATCTTGGTCTCGATGGTGTCGAAGTCGATCGCCCCGCGGGACTCGCGCTCGGCGCGCAGCACCTTGTAGAGCGAATGCAGCGCCTCGACCGGCTTGATCACGTGGGCGAACTTGTCGCGCTCTTCCTGATCGTTGTCGAGCACCATGGCCGCGACGTTGTCGTACGTCAGGCGCGCGTGGCTCTTCATCACGCCCTCGAAGAAGCGCGAGCGGATGATCTGGCCCTGGCTGTTGATCAGCATCTCCGCGCACAGGCAGAGGCGATCCACGTCCGGGTTCACCGAACACAGGCCATTCGAGAGGATCTCGGGCAGCATCGGCACCACGCGACCCGGGAAGTAGACCGAGGTCCCGCGGCGGAAGCCTTCCTCGTCGAGCGCCGAGCCGATGCGCACGTAATGCGAGACGTCGGCGATCGCCACCAGCAGGCGAAAGCCCTTCGGGGTCGGCTCACAGAAGACCGCGTCGTCGAGGTCCTTGGAATCCGAGCCGTCGATGGTCACCAGCGGCACATCACGCAGGTCGACCCGGCCGACCTTGTCTTGCTCGGCGACCTGGTCGCTCATGTGCTCGATGTGACGCTCGACCTCTTCCGGCCACTCATGGGGAATACCATGGGCGCGGATGGCGACGTCGATCTCCATGCCCGGCGACATGTGATCGCCCAGCACCTCGATGACCTTGCCGACCGGCTTGTGCCGCTGGGTAGGCTGCTCGACCAGCGCGACCCGGACGATCTGGCGGTCGGTCGCCCCACCGAGCGCCTCCATCGGGATCAGCACGTCCTGGGTCATGCGGGTGTTGTCAGGGATGACGAATGCCACGCCGGCCTCGATCACCAGGCGACCGACGATCTCGGCATTGGCCCGTTCGATCACCTCGACCAGTGCGCCCTCGGGACGGCCACGGCGGTCCTCGCCGACCACCTGCACCACGGCGCGGTCGCCGTGCAGCAGGGCGCGCATCACGCGCGGCGAGAGGAAGACGTCGTTGCCGCCCTCGTCGGGCACCAGGAAACCGAAGCCGTCGCGGTGACCGATGACCCGGCCACGCACCAGCTCGGCCTTGGTCACCGGCACGTAGCCGCCGCGGCGATTGCGAATGGCCTGGCCATCGCGCTCCATGGCGCGCAGGCGCCGGCGGAGGCCTTCGATGCGCTCCTCGTCACCGTCGTAGTCAAGCTCAGTGATCAGCCGGTTGAGCGTGATCGGGCCGTCCTGCTTGCCCAGCAGGTCGAGCAGGAACTCGCGACTGGCCACGGGGTTGTCGTATTTCTCGGCCTCGCGCGGCGCGTTCGGGTCTTCGAGGTTTGAATCGGTCATGGATACCTGAAAAGTGCGTCTGGAAAGTCGCTCGCCAAACACGGCCGCAAATCAACGAGAAATCTTGCGGCTTCAGCGAGGGATATAGCCGGGCATCATAAAGCAAAAGCCGTCGGAAAGCCGAGGGTCAACCCTATATACTCCCACCCCATGTCAGAACACCGTTTCCAGATCGCAACAGACTACCAGCCGGCCGGCGACCAGCCGCGCGCCATCGAGACCCTCGTCGGGGGTCTCAACGACGGGCTGATGCACCAGACCCTGCTCGGGGTGACCGGCTCGGGCAAGACCTTCACGATGGCCAACGTCATCCACGACGTGCAGCGCCCGGCACTGGTGCTGGCACCCAACAAGACGCTGGCCGCGCAGCTCTACGGCGAGCTCAAGGGGTTCTTCCCGCACAACGCGGTGGAGTACTTCGTCTCCTACTACGACTACTACCAGCCCGAGGCCTACGTCCCCGCCTCGGACACCTTCATCGAGAAGGACGCCTCGGTGAACGAGCACATCGAGCAGATGCGCCTATCGGCCACCAAGGCCCTGTTCGAACGGCGCGACGTCATCATCGTCGCCACCGTCTCGTCGATCTACGGCCTGGGCGACCCCGAGGCCTACCTCAAGATGATCCTGCACCTGGTGCGCGGCGAGCAGGTCAGCCAGCGCCAGATTGTTCGGCGGCTCGCGGAGATGCAGTACACCCGCAACGACATGGAGTTTCGTCGCGGCACCTACCGGGTACGCGGCGACGTGATCGACATCCACCCGGCCGAGGCCGATGACGAGGGCGTGCGCATCGAGCTGTTCGACGACGAGATCGAGCAGATCACGCTGTTCGACCCGCTCACCGGACAGATGCGCCGCCGGGTCCCGCGCTACACCGTCTACCCCTCCTCGCACTACGTCACGCCGCGTGGGCGCCTGCTCAACGCGATCGAGCAGATCAAGGTCGAACTCGACGAGCGCCTCAAGGATCTCGAATCCCAGAACAAGCTGGTCGAGGCGCAGCGTCTGGCCCAGCGCACCCGCTTCGACATCGAGATGATCCAGGAGCTCGGCTACTGCAACGGCATCGAGAACTACTCGCGCTACCTGTCGGGCCGTCGGACGGGCGAGCCGCCGCCCTGTCTGTACGACTACCTGCCGGCGGATGCGCTGTTGATCATCGACGAGTCGCACGTGACCGTCCCGCAGCTGGGCGGCATGTACAAGGGCGATCGCTCGCGCAAGGAAACGCTGGTGAATTTTGGCTTCCGGCTGCCCTCGGCAATGGACAACCGCCCCTTGAAGTTCGAGGAATTCGAGCGCCTGATGCCGCAGACGGTCTACGTTTCGGCCACGCCCGGAGCCTACGAGGAGGCGCATGCCGATCAGATCGCCGAACAGGTGGTCCGCCCGACCGGGCTGGTCGATCCGCAGATCGAGGTCCGCCCGGTAACCAGCCAGGTCGACGACCTGCTCTCCGAGATCCGGCTGCGCGCCGAGAAGAATCAACGGGTGCTGGTCACCGTGCTGACCAAGCGCATGGCCGAGGATCTGACCGACTACCTGATGGAGCACGACGTGCGGGTGCGCTACCTGCACTCGGACATCGATACCGTCGAGCGTGTCGAGATCATCCAGGACCTGCGCCTGGGCGAATTCGACGTCCTGGTGGGCATCAATCTGCTTCGAGAGGGACTCGACATCCCCGAGGTGTCGTTGGTCGCCATCCTGGACGCCGACAAGCAGGGCTTCTTGCGCTCGGAGCGCTCGCTGATCCAGACCATCGGGCGGGCGGCGCGCAACCTCGAGGGCCGGGCCATCCTGTACGGCGACACCATCACGGACGCCATGCGCAAGGCGATCGACGAAACCGACCGCCGCCGCGAGAAACAGGTGGCGCACAACCAGGCGATGGGCATCACGCCGCGCGGAATCGAGAAGAGCGTCGAGGACATCCTCCAGGCGGGCGACTCCCGTATCCCGGGGGCCCGACCGGGTCGCAAGCGCCGACAGGCCGACAATGTTGCCGAGGGCAGTGGTGATTACGCCACCCTGTCGCCGGACCAGGCCGCCAAGCGCATGAAGACCCTCGAGGCCGACATGCACCGCCATGCCCGCGACCTGGAGTTCGAGGCCGCTGCCCAGTCACGTGACGAATTGCACAAGCTCAAGGAGGCGTTCTTCGGCGCAACCGAGCCGGGTTACAGCGACGACTAACGAAACGATCGACTGAACGCGACGCACGAAAAAGGCCGGCCCCACCAGGGACCGGCCTTACTTACTGCGTGCGAAAGCGCGGAGCGATTAACCGCCCTGGCCACCTTGGCGCATCTTCATCGCTTTCTCGCGCAGTTGCTGCATTTCCTTGGACCGCTCCTCCATCTTGGAGAACAGATCCTTGGCTTGCGGATTGTTCTGCTTCATCACCTGCTCAACATCACCGCGCAATTCCTGCGCCATGCTCTGCACTTCCTCGTCCTGGAAGGCCTGCTGCTGACGCTGCTGGAATTCCTGTTGCTGCTGGCGGAACGCCTTGACCTCTTCCTCAGACGGTTGTTGCCCACCACCCTCGTACTTGGACATGGTGGCTTTCATCTCTTCGAATTGCTTCTCGGCGTCGTAGCCGCCGCTGGACATCTTCTCGGCGATCTTCGCCTGCAGCGCGTCACGCTTCTGACCCAGGTCCGGGTTGTTCTCGTAGGCTTGCTGCTCCATCTCGCTCAGTTGAGCCTGCGTCTGTTGGAGCTCCTGTTGGACCGAGCGCATCTCTTGCATCAGTTGGCGTTGCTCATCGGTCATTTCCGGCATCTGGCCCTGCGCGGGAGCGCCGCCTTGACCACCGTGCGGTGCCGCCTGACCGCCCTGCTGGGCAGCGGCCGCGCCACTGACGGCAAGCGCGGCGGAAACGCCGGCGGCCATCATGGATTTGCGCAACTTCTGGTTCCAAACGGACATGCAATCACTCCTACGTTTAAATGATTCGGCTTTGCACTGGATACGTGCCGGGTGCCGAGCCCCGGTAGAAACATGCGACCACCCGACCGTGGGGAAAGTTCCCGGGTTCACCGATGGGTGGTGACGAAACACCATGCATCGTAGGAGACCCCGTGACGTGGCGCAACCACGTAACCATGCAGCGAACCGGTGGATTCCCGACCGGTTTGCTATGATTAGTCGCGATTAAAAACCAATCGGAGCAACTGAGCCATGATTGAAGAACTACAGAGCCCGCACGATTTCGAAACCACCTGCCAGCGCTTGCGTGACGCCGTGCCGGCCAACGGATTCGGACTGCTGCACACCCATGACATCCACGGCACGCTCAATGCCAAGGGCGTTGACTTCGCCCCGCAATGCCGGGTCTTCGAGGTGTGTAATCCAAAGCGTGCCGCGGAGGTCCTCGCCGTGCGGATGGACCTCGCCAACGCCCTTCCCTGCCGCATCGCCGCCTACGAACGCGACGGGAAGGTCATCGTCTCGATGATCCGCCCAACCGAGATGCTGTCGATGCTAAGCGACGACGCGGCGTTGGCCAAAGTGGCAACCGAGGTGGAACAGACCATGAACCTCATCATCAAGGAAACCGTCAGCACCTGACCCCGTCTGCCAGCCTCAGGCCAACAAAGAAAAAGCCCGCCATGATGGCGGGCTTTCTACATTCCAACAGGCACGTCGCCCGTTAGTGAGGCCACTTACTCGGCCGCGGTTTCCTCAACCACCTTTGCCGGCTCGGTGCTACGCTCGACCAGCTCGACGTAAGCCATCGGTGCCGCATCACCGGCACGGAAACCGCACTTGAGAATGCGCAGGTAACCCCCTTTGCGCTCCTTGAAGCGCGGACCGACGTCGGAGAACAGCTTGCCGACGGTGGTCTTGTTGCCCACCTTCGCAAAGGCCTGACGACGAGCGTGAACGCTGTCTTCCTTGGCCAGGGTGATCAGCGGCTCGGCGACGCGGCGCAGCTCCTTGGCCTTGGGAACCGTGGTCTTGATGACCTCGTGCTCGATCAGCGCGTTGGTGAGCGAACGCATCAGCGCTTTGCGCTGCGAGGCGTTGCGACCCAACTGCCGACCGGATTGACGATGACGCATGTCAAATACTCCAAAAAATTTCGTTCAAATCTTGGATTCGCTCAGATTCTGAAGCTCGGCCGGCGGCCAGTTCTCCAGTTTCTGCCCGAGGGACAGCCCCTGCTTGGCCAGTACGTCCTTGATTTCGGTCAAGGACTTCTTGCCAAGGTTCGGGGTCTTGAGCAATTCCATTTCCGACCGATGGATCAGGTCGCCGATGTAATAGATGTTTTCCGCCTTGAGGCAATTTGCCGAACGAACAGTGAGCTCCAGGTCGTCGACCGGGCGCAGCAGCACCGGGTCGACCGACGGGGCCTGCTCTTCGACCGGCTCGGCCTTTTCCGCCTTGAGATCGACCAGCACCGACAATTGATCAACCAGAATGCCCGCTGCCTGACGAATCGCATCTTCAGCCGAGATCGAACCGTTGGTCTCGATATCGAGAACCAGCGAGTCGAGGTCGGTGCGTTGCTCGACACGTGCCCGCTCGACCGAGTAGGCCACGCGACGCAGCGGCGAGAATGACGCATCGATCAGCAGACGGCCGACGGTGGTTTCCTCTTCGTCACGACGCGCACTGGCCGGCACGTAACCCATGCCACGCTCGACCTTGAAGGTCATGTTCAGTTCGGCGTCGTCGCGCAGCGTGGCGATGACGTGATCCGGATTGACGATCTCGACCGAGTGATCCGCCTTGATGTCGGCGGCGGTCACGGTACCCGGACCGGTCTTTTTGATGCTCAGCACCGCCTCGTCGCGGCCGTGCATGGTGATCGACAACCCCTTGAGGTTCAGCAGGATTTCGAGCACGTCCTCCTGGACGCCCTCGAGTGCGCTGTACTCGTGGAGCGTGCCTTCGATCTCTGCCTCAGTGACGGCCACGCCCGGGATGGAGGAGAGCAGGATACGCCGCAACGCATTGCCCAGCGTGTAGCCAAACCCACGCTCCAACGGCTCCAGCACGACGCGCGCATGGGTGTCGTCGATCGTTTCCACGTCGACCAGGCGCGGCTTGAGAAGCTCTGTAGAACCCAGTTGCATTACGTACCCCCGAAAACCGTTTACTTCGAATACAGCTCGACTACGAGCGATTCGTTGATGTCCGCCGGCAATTCGTCCCGAGTCGGAACGGCCTTGAACACGCCTTCCATCTTGCTGGAATCGACCGCAACCCACGGCACGACTTCGCGTTGGGCGGCCAGTTCGAGGGAATCCTTGACGCGTTGCTGCTTCTTTGCCTTCTCGCGAACCGAGACCACATCTTCCATGGCCACCTGGTACGACGGGATGTTCACCACCTGGCCGTTGACCAGCAGGCCGCGATGGGAAACCAGTTGCCGTGCTTCGGCGCGAGTCGCACCGAAGCCCATGCGATAGGCGACGTTGTCCAGACGGCACTCGAGAATCTGCAACAGGTTCTCGCCGGTGGAGCCTTTCATTTGCGCGGCGCGCTTGTAGTAATTACGGAACTGCCGCTCGAGCACACCGTAGATACGACGCAGCTTCTGCTTTTCACGCAGCTGCAAGCCGTAGTCAGACACCTTCTGGCGACGGCCGCCGGAGCCGTGCTGGCCAGGGGCGCGATCGTGATGGCACTTGTCTTCCAGTGCGCGGACGCCGGACTTGAGGAACAAATCCGTGCCCTCGCGCCGGGCAAGCTTACAAGTTGGACCGAGATAACGAGCCATAAGTCAAATTCTCCTTACAAGCGCACCGTCAAACGCGACGCTTTTTGGGCGGACGGCAACCGTTGTGCGGGATGGGGGTGACGTCAGTGATCACGCCGACCTTGAAGCCCACGGCGTTGAGCGCGCGGATGGTCGACTCGCGACCCGGGCCGGGACCCTTGACTTCAACGTCGACGGTCTTCACCCCATATACCTTGGCTGCCTCGCCGGCACGTTCGGCCGCAACCTGTGCAGCAAACGGGGTCGACTTGCGAGAACCTCGGAAACCCGAGCCCCCGGAAGTCGCCCAGCTGAGGGTGTTGCCCTGACGATCCGTGATCGTCACGATCGTGTTGTTGAACGACGCATGGATATGCGCGACCGCGTCGGTGACGACGCGTTTTACCTTTTTACGGGCACCTTGACTTGCTTTAGCCATTAAGATCCTACTCTCGAAAGAATATTAAGCCTGATTAGCGCTTGACCAGGCGCCGCGGACCCTTGCGAGTCCGTGCGTTAGTGCGTGTGCGCTGCCCACGCAACGGCAGACCACGACGATGACGCAGGCCACGGTAACAACCAAGGTCCATCAGACGCTTGATGTTCATGGAGACGTCGCGACGCAGGTCGCCTTCGACTACATACTTGCCGACTTCCGCACGCAGGGCCTCAACCTCTGCCTCGGACAGGTCGCGCACCTTGCGATCCTCGGCCACACCGGTGGCTTCGCAGATCTGCTTGGCGCGGGTCTGGCCAACCCCATAAATGGAAGTCAGGCCAATGACCACATGTTTCTGAACGGGAATGTTGATCCCAGCAATACGTGCCATCGATATATCACCCCAAAAAAGAGCGCGAAAGCTTAACGCAACGCGCCGTCAATAGCAAACGGAAACGACGGGCCGACTGATTACAGCCCGTTCTTGAAATGTGCCTTGCGGACCAGGCTGTCGTACTGATGCGAAACCAGGTGAGACTGCACTTGGGACATGAAGTCCATCAGCACGATCACGATGATCAGCAGCGACGTACCACCAAAGTAGAACGGCACGTTCCAGTACAGGATCAAAAACTCCGGCAGCAGGCAGACCGCGGTGATGTACATCGCCCCCCAGAACGTCAGACGCGTAAGCACCTTGTCGACGTAGCGCGCCGTCTGCTCGCCCGGACGGATGCCCGGTACGAACGCGCCGGAACGCTTGAGGTTGTCCGCAGTTTCGCGGGCATTGAACACCAGCGCGGTGTAGAAGAAGCAGAAGAAGATGATCGCCGCCGCATAGAACAGCACGTAGAGCGGCTGACCCGGCGACAAGGTGTTGGACAGATCCGCGAGCCAACCCATGCCTTCCTGCTGACCGAACCAGTTACCGATCGTCGCCGGGAACAGGATGATGCTCGAGGCGAAGATCGGCGGGATGACACCGGCCATGTTCAACTTCAACGGCAGGTGGGACGACTGCTGCCCCGCCATGCCCCGACCCTGCTGTCGCCGCGCATAGTTCACGGTGATCCGGCGCTGACCGCGCTCGACGAACACGACAAACGCCGTGACCGCGAGGATCAGCACGCCCAGCATCAGCATCGTGAACACGTGCAACTCACCGGTACGAACCAACTCAGCCGTACCACCGATCGCCGTAGGCAACCCGGCCACGATACCGGCGAAGATGATCAGCGAGATGCCGTTACCCACACCGCGTTCCGTGATCTGCTCACCCAGCCAGACCAGCAACATGGTGCCACTGACCAAGGTCAGCGTCGCGACAAACACGAAGCCGATCCCCGGCGCGAACACCAGCGGTGAACCACCGACAGACTGGCCCTGAAGTGCGATGGAAACACCCAGCGCCTGCACCAAACCCAAGCCCAGCGTCCCATAGCGGGTGTACTGGGTGATCTTGCGACGGCCGGCCTCACCTTCCTTCTTCAGCTTCTCCAGCGATGGGACCACCGCCGTGAGCAGCTGCGTGATGATCGCGGCAGAGATGTAGGGCATGACGCCCAGGGCAAACAGGGACATCCGCGACAGCGCACCCCCCGAGAACATGTTGACCATGCCCAGGATGCCGCCCGAATTCTGATCGAACAGCGCCTTCATGACGTCCACGTCGATGCCCGGCAGCGGGATGAACGTCCCGATCCGGTACACCACGAGCACCATGATGACGAAGAAAATACGTTGCCGGAGCTCGGTCAATCGACCGGCCCCGGCAAGTGCGCCTATCCCTGAGTTTGCCTGTGCCACTCTTTACTCCGCTGAACCACCGGCGGCTTCGATTGCCTGGCGCGCACCTTTGCTGATCGCCAGACCCTTGACCTGCAGCTTCTTCTCCACATCACCCTGAAGGATGATCTTGACGCTCTTGACGTCGTTGCGGATCAGGTTGGCGGCCTTGAGCGACGCGAGCGTGACCTCGCCTTCCAGACGGTTGAGTTCCGCAGTGCGGATCTCCGCCCGGGAGAGCGACTTGGCCGCCCGGAAGCCCATCTTCGGCAGACGACGCTGCAAGGGCATCTGACCACCCTCGAAGCCGGTCTTGTGATAACCGCCGGAGCGTGATTTCTGGCCCTTGTGACCGCGACCGGCGGTCTTGCCCAGTCCGGAGCCGATGCCGCGGCCGACGCGTTTGGCGTCCTTGCGGCTACCCTCGGCAGGGGAAAGTTTGTTCAAACGCATTACTTCGCTTCCTGTACGTCGAGCATGTAGTGGACGCGATTGATCATGCCCCGGTTTTCCGGGGTGTCGGCCACTTCCACCTCATGGTGCATACGGCGGATGCCCAGCCCACGCACGCAGGCCTTGTGCGATTCGAGTCGATTGTTCATCGAACGAACCAGGCGCACCCGGATCTTGCCACTAGTCTTCTGGCTCATGCCTCATCCCCCAGGATTTCCTCGACGCGCTTGCCACGCTTGGCGGCAACCGCTTCCGGCGATTGGATCTGGGAGAGGCCATCGAGCGTCGCCCGGATCACGTTCATGTGATTGCGGGTCCCGATGCATTTGGCCAGCACGTTACGGACGCCCGCTGCCTCGAAGACGGCGCGCATTGCACCGCCGGCGATGACACCAGTACCTTCCGATGCCGGCTTCATGAACACCCGACCAGCGCCGTGACGGCCCTTGGTCTGGTAGTGCAGGGTCCCGTCACGAAGCGGCACGTCGATCATGCTGTTGCGTGCACGGTCCATGGCCTTCTGGATCGCGGCCGGCACTTCTTTGGCCTTGCCGTAGCCATAGCCCACACGACCTTCACCATCACCCACCACGGTCAGCGCCGTGAACGAGAACTGACGGCCACCTTTGACCACCTTGGACACGCGGTTGATCGTGACCAGCTTCTCGATCAGGCCTTCGTTCGAGACGTCTTTTGCGTTACGGCTCATTGCTTCACCTCTTTAGAACTTCAGGCCGGCTTCGCGTGCCGCGTCGGCAAGTGCCTTGACACGCCCGTGGTAAATGAAACCCGAGCGATCAAACGCCACGGACTCGATGCCCTTCTCCAGGGCGACCTTGGCAATGGCTTCGCCCACCTTCTTGGCGGCGGCTACGTTGCCACCGAATTCGCCGTCGGCCAGCACACCCTTGCCTACTGTAGAGGCAGAGGCGATCACCTGACCTTCCGGTGCGAAGACCTGAGCATAGGTATGGTTGCTGCTCCGGTGCACGCTCAGGCGATGCACGCCGAGCTGCTTGATCTTGACCCGGGTGCGACGTGCGCGGCGCAACCGCTGTTTGGTACTTTCGTTCATCGCATCACCCTCGATTATTTCTTCTTGGCTTCCTTACGCAGGATGCGCTCACCAGCGTACTTAACGCCCTTGCCCTTATAAGGCTCCGGCGGACGCAGGGAGCGTACGTTGGAAGCCACCTGGCCGACCTTCTGCTTATCCGCGCCGCGGATGACGATTTCTGTCGCCGACGGGGTTTCCGCGGTGACGCCATCCGGCAGCGGGAAGTCGATCGGATGCGAGAAACCCAGCTGCAGGTTCAGGGTTCGACCCTGCACCTGTGCGCGGTAACCGACGCCGACCAGTTGGAGCTTGATTTCGAACCCGTTGGCGACACCGTCAACGCTACCCTGTGCCAGGGAGCGCATGGTGCCGGCCATCGGAATGTTGTCATCGCTGTTCGGTACGAACCGGATCAGGTTGTCCTCGAAGGTCACGCCTACCGTCGGGTGTACGTTCAGGGTCAGCTCGCCGTTCTTGCCCTTGAAGGACAGAACCTGTTCTTCAAGCTTGACCTCGACACCCTTGGGGACCGCGACCGGCTTTCGTGCTACTCGACTCATAAATCCCCCAACCGGTTACGAAACAAAGCAGACGACTTCGCCGCCAATATTGCGACGACGTGCTTCACGGTCCGGCATCACACCCTCAGAGGTGGATACCACGGCAACACCCAGGCCGCCGATGACCTGCGGCAGGTCCTCGGCGCCGAAGAACTTGCGCGACCCCGGACGGGAAACACGGTTCAGCTTTTCGATCACCGGCTTGCCTTCGTAATAGCGCAGGGTGACGACCAGCGTCGGCTTGCTGTCGCCCTCGACGCGGATGTCGGCGACATAGCCTTCGTCCTTCAACGTCTCGGCAACTGCCTTCTTGAACTTGGAGGCCGGCATGCGAACCTCCGGCTTGCGCGCGGCCTGGCCGTTGCGGATGCGCGTCAGCATGTCCGCGATCGGATCATTCATACTCATAACGCGTTCTCCTTACCAGCTCGACTTGCGCAGGCCCGGGATTTCCCCGGACATCGCTAGTTGACGCAGCTTGTTGCGCCCCATACCAAATTTCCGATAGACGCCCTTCGGACGACCGGTGAGCGCACAGCGGCGCACTTGGCGGGTGTAGGAAGAATCACGCGGCAGCTTGGCCAGCGCGGCGGAGGCCGCCATCTTTTCGTCGAACTCCACTTCGGGATCCGCGACGATCGCGCGCAGTTTGGCGCGCTTGTCGGCATACTGGCGAGCAAGCTTTTGGCGCTTGACCTCGCGAGCAATCATGCTTTTCTTAGCCATAGTCTCGTTTCGTCTCTGTTAACGACGGAAGGGGAAACGGAAGCTTTCGAGCAGTGCTCGGGCCTGGTCGTTGTCCTTCGCGGTCGTTGTGATCGTGATATCCATACCCCGGACCTGATCGACCTTGTCGAATTCAATCTCCGGGAAGATGATCTGTTCGCGCACCCCGAGGCTGTAGTTGCCACGTCCGTCGAACGACTTCGGGCTAAGCCCGCGGAAGTCACGGATACGCGGGGACGCCACATGGATCAACCGATCGAGGAATTCGTACATCGTACTTCCCCTGAGGGTGACCTTGACACCCAGCGGCATGCCTTCGCGAAGCTTGAAGCCCGCGATCGACTTGCGCGCATACGTCACCACCGGCTGTTGACCGGTGATCAGGCCTAGTTCTTCCACTGCGTTATCGATTACCTTCTTGTCACGAGCGGAATCACCCAGGCCCATGTTCAACGTAATCTTGGTCAGCTTCGGAACGGCCATTACGTTGTCGAGTTCAAGCTTCTTGGCGAGCTCGCCCCGCAACGTCTTGGAGTAGTATTCCTGAAGTCGAGCCATTTCTCTGTTTCCTGTTAAGCGTCAACGACTTCGCCGTTGGATTTGAAATAACGAACCTTTTTACCGTCTTCAAGCGTCTTGAAGCCGACCCGGTCGCCTTTTTCGGAGGCCGGATTAAACAGCATCACGTTGGAGATATCAATGGGCTTCTCCATTTCGATGATGCCGCCGGTCCGTCCGATCATCGGATTGGGCTTCTGGTGCTTCTTCACCATGTTGACCCCTTCGACGACCACCCGGGCCCCTTCTTCAACGACGCGCAGCACGGTGCCACGACGACCATTGTCTTTACCGGTGACGACGACCACGTCGTCCCCTTGGCGAATCTTGCGCATCTCGACCCCCTCTTAAATCACTTCTGGCGCGAGCGAGACGATCTTCATGAACTTCTCGCCACGCAGCTCGCGGGTGACCGGGCCAAAGATCCGGGTACCGATCGGCTGCAGCTGAGCGTTCAAGAGAACCGCCGCATTGCCGTCGAAACGGATCAGTGAACCGTCTGGACGGCGCACGCCCTTGGCCGTGCGAACAACCACCGCGTTGTAGACCTCGCCCTTCTTGACGCGGCCACGCGGGATCGCGTCCTTCACGGACACCTTGATTACGTCGCCGATTTCGGCATAACGACGATGCGAGCCGCCCAGCACCTTGATGCACTGGACCTTGCGCGCGCCGCTGTTATCTGCCGAATTCAGCACGGTTTGCATCTGAATCATGACGAAACTCCTTACTCAGCCGAGCGTTCGACTACGCGGACCAGGGTCCAGGTCTTGTTTTTGGAGATCGGCCGCGTCTCACGAATCTCGACGCGGTCGCCCTGGCGACAGGTGTTCTCTTCGTCATGCACCCGCAGTTTGCTGGTGCGCGTCATGTACTTGCCGTACAGCGGATGCTGCACGCGACGCTCGACCGCGACGGTGATGGACTTGTCGCCCTTGTCGCTGACTACCACTCCCTCACGGGTGCGGACATTCTTTTCTTCGGATACCGTCGTCATCTCAGGCACGCTCCTTTTCCGCAATCACGGTCTTGATACGAGCAACATTGCGACGCGCTTCCAGCGCCAGGTGGCTCTTCGCCTCCTGGCCCGTGGCATGCTGCATGCGCAGGTTGAATTGCTCGCGCTTGACGGCCAACAGCTCTTCGCGCAGCTCGTCGACGGATTTCTCACGCAATTCTGTTGCCTTCATCACATCACCAACCGTGTTACGAACGTGGTCTTCACGGGCAGCTTGGCCGAAGCGCGTTCGAAAGCCTCGCGCGCCACGTCCTCGCTGACCCCCTCGATTTCGAACAGCATCTTGCCGGGCTGCACCTTGGCAACCCAGTGCTCGACGCTGCCCTTGCCCTTCCCCATTCGGACTTCCAAGGGCTTCTGGGTAATCGGGGTGTCCGGAAAGATCCGAATCCAGATCTTACCGCCCCGCTTCACGTGACGAGAGATGGCACGACGGCCAGCCTCGATCTGACGGGAAGTAATGTTTCCGCGCTCAAGGGTCTTCAGCCCGAATTCACCAAAGCTCACCTTGTTGCCGTTATTGGCAACGCCGCGATTCTTGCCCTTGAACTGCTTGCGGAATTTTGTACGTTTTGGCAGCAGCATTTTTCAAAGCTCCACTTCAATTCGTTGATCAGGCGGCCGACTTGCCGTCGTCGCTGCCCGGCACACCGAACACCTCGCCTTTGAAAATCCAGACCTTGACACCGATGATGCCGTAAGTGGTCCGGGCCTCTGCCATGCCGTAATCGATGTCCGCACGAAGCGTGTGAAGCGGTACGCGGCCTTCGCGGTACCACTCGGTACGTGCGATCTCTGCACCACCCAGGCGCCCCGCCACGTTGACCTTCACGCCACCGGCGCCAAGACGCATGGTGGTCTGCACGGCGCGCTTCATGGCGCGACGGAACATGACGCGCCGCTCGAGCTGCTGAGCGATGGACTCGGCAACGAGTTGCGCGTCCAGCTCGGGCTTGCGAATCTCCTCGACGGAAACCTTCACCGCGTTGCGCTCAAGGCCCAGCATCGGTGCGATCTCGGTGCGCAGGCGCTCGATGTCCTCACCCTTGCGACCGATAACAATGCCTGGACGCGCGGTGTGAATCGTGACGGACGCCGAACGGGCCGGACGCTCGATCTGAACACGCGAAACCGAAGCATCCTTCAGACGCTTCCGAATGTATCGACGCGTACGGACGTCCTGCTCGAGGTAGTCGGCGAAATTCTTGTTGTCGGCATACCAGCGAGAGCTCCAGTCGGAGGAGATCCCAAGCCGGAAGCCTACCGGATGTACTTTGTGACCCATGACTGCTCCTTAGCGCTCGCTGACGACGACTTTGATGTGGCTGGTCCGCTTGAGGATCCGCACACCACGGCCCTTGGCCGCCGCACGGAATCGCTTCAGGGTCGGGCCTTCGTCAACCATGATCTCGGAGATGCAAAGACGATCGACGTCCGCACCCTCGTTGTTCTCGGCATTCGCGATCGCCGATTCGACGACCTTGCGAATGATCGCGGCACCCTTCTTGGTCGAGAACTGGAGCGACTCCAGGGCGTTGGCGACGTTGACGCCACGCACCTGATCCGCCACCAGACGAGCCTTTTGCGGGGAGATCCGGGCAAACCGGTGTAGTGCTACTGCTTGCATCACGGAGCCTCCTTAACGCTTGGCTTTCTTGTCGGCGGCATGCCCCCGGTAAGTGCGCGTCGGTGCGTACTCGCCGAGTTTCTGGCCAACCATGTTCTCGTTGATCAGCACCGGAATGTGCTGACGACCGTTGTGCACCGCGATGGTCAACCCGATCATGTCGGGAAGGATCATCGAGCGGCGCGACCAGGTCTTTATGGGACGACGGCTGTTAGCGGCCGCGGCCTCTTCCACTTTTTTCATCAGGTGGTGGTCCACGAAGGGACCTTTCTTGAGTGAACGTGGCACCTTAAAGCCCTCTTATTGCTCTATTTTTTGTTACGACGACGAATGATGTACTTATCAGTACGCTTGTTCGTGCGCGTTTTGTAACCCTTGGTCGGTACGCCCCAGGGCGTAACCGGATGACGACCGCCGGAGGTCCGACCTTCACCACCGCCGTGCGGGTGATCGACCGGGTTCATCACGACACCGCGGACGGTCGGACGGACACCGCGCCAACGCTTGGCGCCGGCCTTGCCGAGCTGGCGCAGGCTGTGCTCCTGGTTGGACACTTCGCCCACCGTGGCACGGCACTCGGAACGCACCTTGCGCATCTCGCCGGACCGCAGGCGGATGGTGGCGTAGGAACCGTCCCGAGCCACCAACTGGACGGCGCCACCGGCACTGCGTGCCAGCTGCGCGCCCTTGCCCGGCTTGAGCTCGATCGCATGGATGGTGGTACCAAGCGGGATCGAGTACAGCGGCAAGGCATTGCCCGGACGAATCGGGGCATCCACGCCGGAAACGATCGCCTGACCCACCTCGACGCCGCGCGGCGCGATGATGTAGCGACGCTCACCATCGGCATACTTCAGCAGCGCGATGTGTGCCGAGCGGTTCGGATCGTGCTCAATACGCTCAACCTGGGCGGGAATCCCGTCCTTGATACGCTTGAAGTCGATCTTGCGGTAGTGCTGCTTGTGACCACCCCCGATGTGACGAGTGGTGATGCGGCCGGCGTTGTTACGCCCGCCCGAGCCGTGCTTCTTCTCGAGCAGCGGCGCGTAGCCCTTGCCCTTGTAGAGCTTGGAACGATCTACCTCGACGACGCCACGGCGACCCGGAGAAGTCGGTTTTGCAACTTTCAAAGCCATGAGTTGAATCCCCTACTGTTTAGCCGGCCGCGCCGAAATCGATGGTCTGACCTTCGGCGAGCGTCACGTAGGCCTTCTTGGTGTCGGCACGCCGACCCGGCATGCCGCGAAAACGGCGGGTCTTGCCCCGCTGATTGACCACCTGAACGGCCTGAACGCTGACCTCGAAGACCTGCTCCACGGCCGCCTTGATCTGCGGCTTGGAGGCCGAAGTCGCCACCTGGAACACGTACTGGTTGAACTCGCCGGCGCGGGCGGTCTTCTCGGTGACCACCGGGGCGCGCAGCACGTCGTAAAGCAATTCAGTATTCATGACAGCCACTCCTCAACCATCTTCAGCGCGCCCTGGGTGATGATGACGTGATCGGCACCCACCAGGCTGACCGGGTCCAGCGTGTTCGCAGTGAGGTAACCCAACTCGATCACGTTGCGCGAACCCAGCAGCAATGCCTCGTCCATCGCCTCGGTGACGATCAGGCGCTTGCCCTTCTCGAGCCCGAGATCGTTGAGTGCCTTGATGACCTGCTTGGTCTTGGGCGCCTCGACGGTGAGCGACTCGACCACCACCAGCCGATCCTGACGCAGCAACTCGGAGAGAATCGAACGCATTGCGGCGCGATACGCCTTGCGGTTCATCTTCTGCGAGAAATCGCGCGGACGGGCCGCGAAGGTTGCCCCACCGGTACGCCAGATCGGCCCCCGTGTGGTACCGGCACGGGCGCGGCCCGTGCCCTTCTGCCGCCACGGCTTGGTGTTGCCACCGGAGACTTCGGCGCGACTCAGCTGACGTTTCGTGCCAGCGCGACCGCCGGCCAGAAAGGCGACCACCGCCTGGTGGACCAGCGCCTCGTTGTATTCCCGGCCGAAGACCTGCTCGGAGACATTCAGCGCGGAACCGTTCTTGACTTGGATATCCATAACTGACGACCTCACGCTTTGATCTTGACCGACGGACGAACGAGCACGTCGCCACCGGTGGCGCCCGGAACGGCACCCTTGACGAGCAGCAGACCGTTCTCGACATCAACGCGAACCACCTTGAGGTTCATCGCGGAGAAGCGCTCGTCGCCCATGTGCCCGGCCATTTTCTTGCCCTTGAACACGCGACCCGGGGTCTGGTTCTGACCGATGGAACCCGGAACACGGTGGGACAGGGAGTTGCCGTGAGTGGCGTCCTGCATATGGAAGTTGTGACGCTTCACCGTACCGGCGAAGCCCTTACCCTTACTGGTGCCAGTGACATCGACCGACGGCACCTCGTTGAAGATCTCGACCGTGATCTCATTGCCTGCCTCGTAATTGGCAAGCAGGTCGGCATCAACACGAAACTCACGCACGGCCCGCCCAGCGGCGACCGACGCCTTGGCGAAGTGACCCGCCATCGGCTTGGTCACTCGGCCCGGACGACGCTCGCCCACAGTTACCTGCAGGGCGGTGTACCCGTCGACATCATCAGTTTTCTTCTGAGTCACACGGTTCGGCTCGACCTCGATGACGGTCACCGGCGTGGAAGCGCCGGACTCGTCAAACACTCGGGTCATGCCGACCTTGCGACCGACAACACCTAAAGCCATTGTTATTTCCTCTTATGCACTTCGACGCCGATTTCGATTGACCGGATCGCCGGAAAAAACCAGCCCGACGCGGTTTTAAGCACGCATCGGGCTGAACAAGAGCGCGGCACTATAACAGAAAACGCGCCGGGCCAAAAGGCTTTTGGCCGGCGCGTTTCGGTTGCCTTGCAGGCGGATCAGTTCAGACGAATCTGAACATCCACACCTGCGGCCAGGTCAAGCTGCATCAACAGGTCGACCGTCTTGTCGGTCGGGTCGACGATGTCGAGTACGCGCTTATGGGTACGGATCTCATACTGGTCGCGCGCATCTTTGTTGACGTGCGGCGAGGTGAGTACCGTGTACTTCTCTTTGCGGGTCGGCAGCGGGATCGGCCCCTTGATCCGCGCGCCACTGCGGCGCGCGGTCTCGACGATCTCCGCGGTCGAACGGTCGATCAGACGGTGATCGAAGCTCTTCAGCCGGATGCGAATCGTTTGTCCTGACATACTTAATTACTCGATGATCTTGGAAACGACGCCGGCGCCGACGGTACGACCGCCTTCGCGGACAGCAAAACGCAGACCTTCTTCCATCGCGATCGGCGCGATCAGCGTGACGGTCATCGCCACA